>JAGLEG010000064.1 GCA_023145185.1 Thermoplasmata archaeon | reverse complement strand
TGACCGGACACCAGCCCCATCCGGGGCTTCCCACAGGCGGATATTACAAGGACATGGCCACTGCAATTAGCATCGAGAAGATCTGTGAGGCCGTAGGGGTCGGGTTCATCAAGGTTGTGGATCCTCTCAAGATCAAACAGACCCAGGAGGCGTACAAGGAGGCCCTTGAATATGATGGGGTCTCCGTTGTGATCACCAGGTCTCCGTGTGCGTTACTCGTCGACAGGGAGCTGCGGAAGAGGGGAAGGGTTGGGGTCAAGTACACCGTAGATCAGGAAAAATGCAAACACTGCCATCTCTGCACCAATCAGTTCGCATGCCCTGCGTTCATCAGGACCGGGGACGATCACTTCATCGACCCCGATATATGCCTCTCCTGCGGAGTTTGTGAGCAGGTCTGTCCCTTTGGGGCAATGGGCCCCATCAAGGAGGTGGACCAATGAAGAATGAGAACGTCGTGACGATACACATCGTTGGGGTCGGTGGTCAGGGAGCGCTCACCGTATCGAAGATACTTGGTAATGCCTCCATAGAGAAGGGCGTGCCGATCATCGTCAGCGAGGTCCACGGGATGGCTCAGAGGGGAGGGGTGGTTCAAACGACCATAAGGCTGGGAGATACAATATCGCCCCTGGCATTTGCTTCGGACATAACCGTTGTGGTTGGTTTTGAGCCGCTTGAGGCCTACAGGGCCAAGGGAACGATCACCTCAGATACGATGGTCATCGTGAACACGGACCCGATAAGCCCGGTCTCCGTGTCATCTGCTGGACACAAATATCCCGATGTTGATGAGGTCCTTGCTGAGCTTGGTAGGTGGAGCAGGAAGGTCTATCATCTCTCCGGCAGCGAGAAGGCTGCAGAGGCGGGAAACTCCAGGGTCTCCAACGTGGTAATGCTGGGAGCCCTTGCCGGGACCGGGATCCTTCCTTTCTCCAAGGAGGAGCTAGATAGATCGATACGCATCACGGTCCCCGAGAAAGCTGTGAAAGCCAACATTAAAGGGTTTGAATTGGGATACGACGTCACAGTTCAGTGATGTGGTCCCACATGAGAATCGGCATTACGACAACCGTGCCCATAGAACCCTTTCTTGCTTCGGGAAACGAGGTGGTGGACCTCAACAATCTCTTCATAGGTGAGAGGGACCCTTCCACAGTGGTGGAGGAGGCGCAGGTCATAGGATACCCCCGCAATATCTGCTCATGGATCAAGGGGCTTTATGCGAAAAGCCTGGAGATGGACGGCGTCGTTGGCGTAGTTCATGGGGACTGCTCCAACACCGAATCCCTTCTGGATACGTTGAGGTTAAAGGACGTTTCCGTGCACCCTTTCTCCTATCCTTCCGGGAGGGAGAGAAACCTCCTTGTCGGGGAGATCGAGTCACTCTGCTCCTATCTTGGAACGACCATTGAGGATGCTTCCCTGAAGGCTGAAAGGGTGGAGGGGCTCAGGTCTCTTGCCAGGAAGGTGGATGAGCTCAGGTGGAAGAAGCTGAACGTGTCCGCTGATGATGCGTTCAGATGTCAGCTATCCACTTCTGATTTTGATTCGAACCCGGAGAGGTGGGAGAGGTGGGTCGAAGGTATCATATCGGACGCTGGGGGGAGGGATGAGGGGGGGCCCAGATTGGCCATGATAGGTGTGCCTCCGATCATAACCGACCTCATATCCACCGTTGAGGGTCTCGGGGGGAGGCTGATATTCTTCGAGACGGCCAGGCAGTTCACCATGCCCTTTACGGATGGGGATTGGATAGACAGGTATCTGGAATATACCTACCCTTACTCCATCCAGGGGAGAATCGACGATATAATTGAACAGATTAGAATGAGGAAGGTGGATGG
>JAGLEG010000063.1 GCA_023145185.1 Thermoplasmata archaeon | reverse complement strand
GCCAAGGTAGATAAGTTTTGGGATTAAATGGGCCTCCATTGAATTAGGACAACCGATGAAAATATATCTCAAACGTGAAGAAAACTGATATCGATGGAATAAATGATACTTCCATCCCTATACGCAAACCCGCGATCTACTCCTTCTTGGGGGACTCCTCTACCTCTCCAAGAGAACCCAGTACCATCGACTCCCTCATCAGCCTGACGACCCCGGCACAGGATAGGCAGACCATCTCCTCACCGCTATAACACTGCTTCCTGCAAACCCATCTGCCGCAGAAGGGGCACTGGAGGAGCTGAGCTCTTTTAATAACGTCAAGGCAGAGATCGCACTTGAACCCGTCCATGGACTCAAGGTCCTCCTCGGGCAGGTCCCCCTGCTTTCTCACGGGCTTGATGGAGGACCTCACCTTGTTGAAGAGGACCTCCTTCCCGTTGGACTTCCTCGCCACCTATTTCGCCCTCCCGAACTCCTCGGGGAATATCTCCCTCTCCGTCTCCTTCAGCTCTCCAAGCTTCCCCTCCGCCCATCTCTTCTCCGCACCCCTCTCCGCCCTTCGGGTCCTCTCCTCCAGCTCATTGAGCCGATACAGCGCCTTCCTGGAGACCACGGCGTTGTCCTCCCAGATGGAGTATAGATGTTTTCTCTCCTCCGGCCTGAGGCTGGTCATGGCGTCCCTGAGGGCCCGCCTCTTCTGGACCTTCGCGTAGTTGACCAGCTTCTCCCTCCTCTGGTCCAGATCGTCCAGTTTGGCCCTCTGCCTGTATCCATCGATCACGTCCACGGTCCGAATTATCGCCAATAGCAGGATCGAAATGCCCAGCACTATCAGTACAAGCATGAGGTTGTCCGATACGGCGGATACGCCCTCGTCCACGGCCGAGTTGAATATGATATCGCCCACCATCTTCACACCTGACACCGTCATCTCGTGATAGCCGCAGTAAGGGCACTCCTTCCTGTGGTTCTTGAACATCCCGCAATCCCTGCAGAAGGGCGATCCCAGCTTGATCGTCACTGCCTCCTCCTTCGTGGAGAACAGTATGGAATCGATCTCCCGAAGGACCGCCTCGGTCTTGATCCCCTTGGCCTCCCTGGTGATCTCCTCCTTCAATCCTTTACCGTCAAGGTCGAAGTTCTTCTTGTCGTGCAGATAGGCCTTCAGAAGCGCCAGCGACCTGTCGTCGTACCCATCCTTGTGAGATATGGCGAAACTGCGTATCACCATCCTGATACGCTCCGGGATGTATTTGGAGGGCTTCTTTACGCTTTTTTTCTTCACTTCCTCCCCCTCCTGTCAGCGACGCCGTCCCCGAACATCCTGTCCTCGTACTTCCTTATCTTCTGGAGCGTGTCGAACAGCTGGTGCGTCTCATTGCCCAGCTCCAGTCTTTTCGTTTTAACGTCGGCGATATCCATGCCGGTATCCAGCTTCCCCTTCAGGAGCTTGGTATCCTCCATGGCCGCCTCGTAGGTCTCAAGGTCCCTGGGCGTCCACGTTACCGAGTCCTCGATGAGGCTCTGTAGATGTGATTGTTTCGATATCAGGTCCATCTTGATGATGGATATCTCCTTGTTGGAATCCCGTATCCGGGTCCTCCTCTTGACTATGGAGATCGTGACGTACAGGGCGTAGAGTATCACCGCCAGTATCAATACGGCGATCAGCAATATGTGGGTGTTCGAGGCTATCTCTCCCATGGTAGTTCGCCGGTAATATCGCCTTTCATCATTTTATTTGTTTCTAGGAGGCTCTTCCACAATATTATCGCATTTTTTCGCCCCGGAACGCCAAGGTAATTAACCAAAACGCCCTTTCGGCAACCATGTCAGATAGCGGAACATACGGAGTGGAGAGGGATATCAGGATCATGAAAGGGTCCTCCAGCAAGCACAGCGCCAGACTCGAGGGACAGTATCCGGGATTGATCCCCTCCTTCGAGGTATCTCCAGAGCCAAAGCGGGAGATCTTCAAGCCCAAACCCTCAACGGTCAAGAGGGTAAAGGACCCGAGGCTCTACATCGATCTGGACG
>JAGLEG010000062.1 GCA_023145185.1 Thermoplasmata archaeon | reverse complement strand
TCCCCCTGCCCTCGTTGCTGCTGATGAGATATATCGCGGCTCCAACAACAAGGATCAGAACCACCACGGCCGCACCTGCCTTAATTGAGATGGGGCTTTTTTTCACACTTCCGGTCATGGCATCTACCAGGCATTAATCGCTATTAGAGATTTGCATTGATTATACCCGATCTTCCCCTTCAAGTATAACTTTAATATGCTCCACGATGATACCAGAGGGAAGATCATGGCAGGACTTTACGACCGTGCACCCTGGCTGGCAGACCCCGTTTTCGGATCGGAACTGGTTGTATCGGACCTGCTGATCGCAGGCGGTGTTCTCCTTTTTGGCATCGTCACAGCCTTCTGGTATCCCGGGATGATGGCGAGGCAGATCTCCCGTATATTCATGAATATCGAGCTCAAGAGGATAAAGAAGCAGAAGAAACACCAGATGACGGATGATGAGAGAGAGAATATCGAGCGCAGGAGCAGAAGGACGGTGGAGATCCCCCTGAAGAGGGGCTTGATCACCATCTACCTCCTCATATTCTTCATATTATCGTTCCTGACCCTTGGGATCGATATGAGCACGAGACTGGTGATGGCGAACCAGGAGTTCAGGGCCTACCAGTTCGTACAGTGGATAACCATATTCACGTTCTTTCTCCTGTTCTCCCTCTTCGCAGCCTATCCGCTTCTGAGGGCAATAGTTTATGCGGTCTTCTCCCAGAGGCTCCGGAATTCGGAGAAATATGCGCTCTATCGGTCCCTCAAGATCGCAACGAGGTTGTTCCTGATAGTGCTGGGTTCCTACCTCGCGATCTTGTATTCATTCCCCCTGGACCAGATGGTGACCTACAGGGCGTCCATAGTATTGAACATCCACATCTTCCTTCTCATAATCCTTCTGAGCTACATATCCGCGAAGTACATATCGAACATCATGGGGAACTCCGTGAAACGGAGGGACCGCCTGGAGGGAGGGCAGAAGAGATCGCTGAGCAGGCTCATCCAGGCCGGAATATACCTATTGGGCGGATTGATAGCCCTGCTGGTGATCGGACTGGATCCGCTCACGATGGGGACCTTGTTGGGACTGATTGGTTTCGCCCTCGCCTTCGGCCTCCAGGACACAGTAGCGAACTTCGCGGCGGGGATCATGATCGCCATGGACAAGCCCTTCGTCATCGGGGACAGGATCAGACTGGATTGGGGGGGACGCGAGGCATGGGGCGATGTCACGGACATCTCCCTGAGATCCACATGGATCAAGACCCCTGAAGATGAGATGATAGTCATTCCCAACATGCTCATCGCCTCGCAGCAGCTGTGGAACTACACCCGGGATTCACCCGACGCAGCCATGCTTTTGAACATACAGATCTCCTACGAATCGGACTGGAGGCTGGCGGAGAGGTCGATCCTGGAGATCCTGAAGAGCCACCCATTTGTCCTTTCCCATCCTCCCCCCACCGTCCTCATGACAGGATTCGAGGAGAACGGGGTCAACCTGAGAACGCGCTTCTGGGTCGCCGACGCCAGGGACAAGCTGGCGATCGGGTCGGACGTCCTGAAGAAGGTGAAGGATGCGTTTGACAGGGAGAGGGTGGAGATACCATATCCACACAGGATCATGATCAGGTCGGAGGACCACCCGAAACCAGGGACAAGCGACGAGGAGTACATCTCCCCGCTTCACCTCCCATCCACCGGCTGGAAGAAGATGGTGCTGAAGGAGGACAGGGTCAAGCTGGATATGGGCTCGGAGGAGGGGAACATCCTCTCACCCACCTCGGGGCCCTACCCTGCCAAGATCACGGCGCCGTATGTGATGGGATTGGCCAGAAAGATGAACGCAGCCGTGACCGTTCTGTTCATCAAGACCCCCAAGGGCCAGGTCGAGGAGGGGAAGAAGGCCCTCAGGATATACAACCGGATCGCGAAGATCTACAATGTGGAGGTCAAACTGATCTATGAGGAGGGGGACGTCCTTGAGAAGATCCTGTCGGTGGCCGAGACCGAGGGGGCCACCCTGGCCGTTATGGGGTCGACCGAGGAGTCCCTGTTCAGCTCCATGACCCGCAGGTCGATCACCAGCGAGCTTCTCAGTCATCTCAACATCCCCACCCTGGTCGTCCCGTTCAAGGGGGAGGCAAAGAGGATGTACTCCGACCTGAAGAAGATGAACCTTCTGGCCCCTGGGGATGACGTTATAATGCCGGAAGATGAAGAGGATCAACTGGACCCCCTGGAGGCAGCCGGGGTTCTGAACACCGGGCCATGATCTCATTCAAACAGGATTCTTCCAGAATTTATATTTGATATTTCGCCCGTATTAAAAGGGATAAACGTATGGGTTCATGGCACAATAGATAAGTATCTACATGTTATAGAAACACCCTTGATACAGTAATAAAACAACCAACCGGATGTGGCATTTATGTTGAAAGAGATCTTGAAGAGACGAGTTGGAAGGACGCCATTAATTAGAGCGAAGAAACTGGAGAAAGAGTTGGGGATCTCAAAAATATATCTGAAACTGGAAGGAAACAATCCTTCTGGTCATAGAGAAGATAGATTGGCATACCTTATAATACGGGAAGCTTTGTCGCGAAAAAAAAATACGATCTGCATAGGTACCTATGGGACAGTAGGAGGTTCTTTAGCTTTACTAACGGAGCATTTCGATATTAGATGTGTTTTTATCGTTCCAAGTAAGGAGAAGATCTTGAGAGGAAACATGCTCCAATCGTCCCATATAGATATAATTGAATATGGGAGAACATATGAAGATTCCGTTATGGAGAGCAGACGGCTGGCAGAGGAGAATGGTTGGTACGATGCCAATCCCGGCCTTGATAACAACATGATGAACATGTATGCGTTTGAATACGTTGCAAAAGAGATTAACGACTCGATAGGAGGAGAGATAGACAACGTCTTTTGCCAGACAGGCAATGGCTCTTCCATCTCTGGACTCCATATGGGCTATAAACGAATGTGGGTACTCGAGGAGATCGACATTCTGCCCAGGATCAACGCTGTGAGCACCGCTCATGGAAATGCAATAATCGAGTCCTATAAAAAGAACAGCAAGGAACTTCTGTCTTTGTCCCATAATGATACCAGAGAGAGCAGGTATAACCGTAACCTGATCAACTGGAAATGTTTTAACGGTCAGGACGCACTTAATGCGATCTACGATACGGATGGAAAGGCAATTGGAATCTCTGATGAGGAATTGATCGAGTATGCAAAGAGGTTCAGGGAACTGGAGAATATCGATTTCTCGATGAGCAATGCCTTTCCCATTGCGGCATTTTTTAAACTGGTTGAGAAGGGACAAATGAAAAATGGCATACACGTGTTGATCTTGAACGATGCTAAAGTTGATTTGAATATCGAGATTATCGACAAGAAGGATTTAATGACATCTCATGAGGACTTTCTAAAGACGCTTGACGAATGGTTGGTTCAGTTCACCGATTCAATGGAGGAGATGGAGGAGGCTGTAGAGAATGCGTTTAAAGAGGGGTATGTTATTTGTGCATTTCACGAAGGAGTGATCGTTGGCATTACGATTATTTCAAGAAGTGGATTCAAAAAATTCTTTCCGAAATATCACCTTTCTTATATAGCAACGAAACGTGAAATTAAAGGGAAAGGGATAGCCACTCAGTTGCTTCAAAAAGCCATAGAGGTAACTGGAGGAGACCTGTCACTTCATGTAGAGATCGAAAACAAGCGGGCAATAAAATTATATGAAAAAATGGGGCTGAGAAAAAAGTATTATCGGATGTTCTACAAAGGAGAGGTGTTATGATAACATGATGTGTGAGAAGATAGGTCAGAGGGTGATTTTTAATGGATGATTATCCACGATTACTGATAAACTTGAAAAAGATCGAGCACAATGCAAAGACAATAATTGATCTTGCATCCAGATATGGAATGAGCGTGACAGGTGTAACTAAGGCGACCTGTGGTGACCCCAAAGTGGCCAAAGCCATGTTGAAAGGCGGCGTCTCATCCATTGGAGAGTCGAGAATTGAAAACATTGTGAGGTTGAAGGAAGCAGGCGTCCATGCTAAAATGATGCTTTTAAGAACACCAATGCTCAGCGAAGTCAAGAAAGTGGTAAAATATGCAGATATATCTTTAAATTCTGAACTGGTCGTAATATCGAGATTATCGGAGGAAGCAATAAAGAAAGGCGTTAAACATCGAATCATCCTCATGGTAGAAATGGGCGAACTAAGGGAAGGGGTCGTCAAGAAGGAGCTGTATCCCATAGTGAAGAAAGTTTTAACGTACAAGGGGATCGAGCTATCTGGCGTGGGCATGAACCTTGCCTGTCTAACGGGAGTCGTCCCAACAAAA
Source organism: Thermoplasmata archaeon (assembly GCA_023145185.1). GTDB lineage: Archaea > Thermoplasmatota > Penumbrarchaeia > Penumbrarchaeales > Penumbrarchaeaceae > JAGLEG01. The sequence continues at coordinate 718 of JAGLEG010000062.1, read as the reverse complement.
GCGAAAATCAAGGAATTTGATTCGGTTGTCCTGGAGATCGAAGATAAGGTTGGAACCAAGTTAAAGATAATAGGGGGCGGGAACTCGGCGAATATCCCCCTCCTTCTCAATGGACATCCCAGATCCAAGATCAACAACCTACGCATAGGGGAAGGGATCCTCCTTGGTTTGGAAACAGTCCATAGAACCCCTATCCCCAACACATACCAGGATGCTTTCATCCTTGAAGCCGAGATGATCGAGCTGAATGAGAAGCCATCTGTTCCAGACGGGGAGATCTCTCAAAATGCCTACGGTGAAACCCGAACATTCGAGGATATCGGGACAATAAGACGTGGGATCTTGGGAATTGGAAGGCAGGATGTAATCGTTGATGGTTTAAAACCTCTGGACTCTTTTGAAATCATTGGAAGCAGTAGTGATCATATCGTTGGTCAAAATATGCCTCCTGATGTTAAAGTGGGAGATATCCTGAAGTTCGAACCAAATTATGGGGCATTGGTCAATCTATTCACAAGTAAATATGTAAACAAAGAATATATCGAATGAGATCCACATCAGATCAGAAAATTATGTTTGTTGCAATAAGCATTGACCTGATCAAGTGAGACTGGAATTATTACTGAAAAAATTTAAGATGGGGCCTAACTTTAACATATGAGTACAACCTAACTTTAACTTGACGAGCATATCTGAGTGTCAAAGTGAGGCTTCTCCC
>JAGLEG010000061.1 GCA_023145185.1 Thermoplasmata archaeon | reverse complement strand
CCTCCTCGATTCATACACCGTTCTCACCGAACAGAATCCACTTCCCGCCGTCTGCGGCAGGGTGTGCCCACAGGAGATACAGTGTGAGCAGAAATGCATTCTGGGGATAAAGGGCGACCCCGTATCGATCGGCAAGCTGGAGAGATACGTTGGAAACTGGGCGGTTCGACAGAACGTCTGCGTGAGGGAGGAGGTCCCGAGGGCGAATCCTCCAAGGAAGGCTGCGATCATAGGTTCCGGACCGGCGGGCATCGCGTGTGCCCAGGGCCTTGCCCTCTCGGGGGTAGAGGTGACGGTGTTCGAGGCCCTTCACACGTTCGGTGGGGTGCTGAAATATGGCATACCCTCGTTCCGTCTGCCCAAGGACGTCATCGACGAGGAGATCTCCAAGCTGATGAAGCTGGGGGTGAAGTTCGTCTCCAATATGGCGATCGGCAGGATATTGACCATACCCCAGCTCATGGAGGAGAAGGGATTCGACGCCGTCTTCATAGGCACGGGCGCGGGATTTCCCAGGTTCCTTGGAATACCAGGCGAGGGATTGAACGGGGTCATGAGCTCAAATGAGTTCCTCACCCGTGTAAACCTCATGAACCCCCCAGGGATCAAGGATAGCTATACTCCCATCGGGATGGGGAAGAAGGTGGCGGTGGTGGGCGCTGGAAACGTCGCCATGGACTGTGTAAGGACCGCGCTCAGGCTGGGGGCCGAGAGGTCCATGATAGTATACAGAAGATCGCGGGAAGAGGCCCCTGCGAGGATAGAGGAGGTACATCACGCGGATCAGGAGGGCGTCGAGTTCCATTTCCTGTCCAACCCGCTGGAGGTCATTGGGGAGGAGGGATGGGTCAGTGGGATCAAACTACAGAAGATGGAGCTTGGAGAGCCTGACGACAGCGGCCGCAGGCGCCCGTTGGCGATACCCGGAAGCGAGTTCATAATGGATGTGGATACCTTTATCGTTGCCGTGGGAACGGACACGAACCCGATCATAGGCCAGACGACGCCGGGGTTGAAGCTCAATAAATGGGGATACATCACCGTCGATGAAGACTGCCAGACCTCGGTGCCCGGCGTGTTCGCGGGCGGGGATATAGTCACCGGCAGTGCTACCGTCATACTCGCCATGGGGGCGGGAAAGACGGCCGCAAAAGGGATCCTGAAATTCCTCGGAATTGACGCCCTTCCCGAGCCCGTCTGTTCAGACGAGTAAAAACATCTTTGTGGCGGCCTGGTCCAGGTCACTCGACCAGGATCTTGCCTGCCATTCCCTGGCCCAGTGCCATTCTGGAGTTTCCCAGGATGATTATCACGGGCCCCCCGGTGTTCTGGGCCACCTCGATCTCCACACCTTCATGTATGCCCAGCTCCCGAAGCCGTCTGGTCAGGTCCCTGCCGCCCGCAACGGCCTTGACCACCACCTTCTCTCCACCATGTATGCTGGAAAGGTGTCTGCTGGCCCTGGACCTGTAGATGGGATTCATATTAGATCTCCTGTGTATAATTGGCTGTTTTCGTACAACCTAAAACATTTAGGTAGATATAACTTTCCCCGTTTCGATCGCTACAGTTTCACCCGATCCGGTCGATGGACCCTTCAAGGGATAGAAGGGTCTGTTTGATCTCCGTTCCTATGCCGAACCCGCCAATGGAGTGTCCACCTCTCGAACCCCTGGCGACCACCCTGTGGCAGGGGACCAGCAGAAGGAAAGGGTTGGAGTTCATCGCCCTCCCAACCGCCCTCGCCCCTCCCGGATATCCCGCCTCCCTGGCGAGGTCCCCGTACGTGATCACCTCTCCATGGGGTACCTTCACAAGCTCCTTGTAAACGTCCTTGCTGAACTCGGAGGTGGAGGAGAGGTCCAGTTCCACGCCTGCCGGATCGAGCTCTTCTCCCAGGAAGTAATCGTCCAATCGCTCTTTCAATGCAGTCCAACGGGGATCGCAAGGGTCTCCGAAAGGTTCCTTTTCTTCATCCATGTTGGATCGGAGTCCCAGCCTGTACAAGCCCCTGTCATTGAACCTCGCCTGGAGCGTTCCGATGGGTGAGATGTAGTTGACGATCAGCGCTCCTTCCATCTGAGTTCCATCTCCTTGATGATCTCCCTGATAGCGATCTCGACCCCATCGCCGCGCTCCACGATGTTGCCCGTGACTATGATGTCCGCCCCGGCGCTCACCGCATCGCCCGCTTTCTCCGGAGTGTCTATCCCTCCCCCCACCACCAGTGGGATAGTGAGGACGTCCCTCACGGACGAGATCATCTCCGTGGGCACCGGCTCGGGGACCCCCGAGCCCCCCTCGAGGTAGAAGAGGGAGAAGCCGAACATCTCCGCGGCGAGGGCATAGCCCCGGGCGGTCCTGAGGTCATCCCTTGGTACTAGGGTGACCTCCCCTACCCTCCCGACCAGCATTCCGGGCTCAACGACGACGTACCCCGTTGAGAGGGCCTCGATCCCCTCATCCCTGATGAACTCGGCCCCAAGGGACGCCTCCCTGATGACGTACTTGACGTTGCTGGAGTTCATCAGGCTCATGAAGAGTATGGCGTGAGAGTGGTGGGAGATGATGGCCGAGGATGTGGGGAAGGTGATGATGGGAAGTGTGGTGGCCTCCTTGACCTCCTGTATGGTGGCATCCAGCATCTGGAGGTCGACGCCGGAGGTCCCGCCGATCAGGATAAAATTGGTCCCCCCTTCCTGTGCGGACCTCGCTATCCTGGCCCCTTCCATTGGGGACTGCTTATCCGGGTCGATAAGCGTCACGTGGACGGGTCCCTGCCTCAGGAGCTGTTTCAATCCGGGAAGTATCTTCACGACCCGGGGAGAAAGGAGAGGCTATTTAAAACTTTCAACATATGACATATTCCTATAGGTTCTACAGAGGTATCTCCTATGGGTTCTACAGATAGATATCACGTTCGCAACTATAGAGATAAATAGAGACCGCACGATACACTCACTCCACGATGATGAACGAGACCTAGCTGATCTACGATGAGTGATGGGCGAGCTGAGTGGATGAGTATCATGTGAGCTCAACGGCTCGACGCCGAATACTGGGTTGGAGGACCATTGGGGAAGTTTTAATTACTGAGCAGTAACTTACTGGCCAGTAACTATGTTTATAAACCGTGAGAAGGAGCTGCTTGAACTGGTCCAGTTCCACGAAAGATCCAGAAAGAAAGCACAGATGGTTGTGGTCTACGGCAGGAGGCGGATCGGAAAGACCAGCCTGGTGAAGGAGTTCCTCAGGGGAAGATCGGGCATCTATCTGTTTATAGAACCCAAGAGCCAGCATCTGATATTTCGGGATTGTGAGAGGGCCCTTGAGGATATTCTTGGCCACCGTCCCAGCATAGTATCATGGGATGATCTGTTCACCCTCTGCCAGAAGAGAGAGCTCATTTTGATCATGGACGAGTTCCAGAACCTTTCAAAGGTAGACCCCGGGATATTTGACAATATCCAGAGGATATGGGACGATCTGAAGGATGACCCCGGTCCTCTATTCATTGCGGTTGGATCATATGTGGGTATGATAAAGAGGATATTCCGGGATGCCAAACAACCTCTTTTCGGAAGGGCAAATGGAATGATGAGGCTGGGTCCCTTTGATATTTATTCATCGCTGGATATGATGGGTGCGAATGGAATAGGCCTGGAGGAGGGGTTGAGATATTATTCGGTTTTCGGCGGGGTTCCCAGATACCTGGATGATATCGGAAGGGAAAGGGACGTCATAAGGGAGATGTTCATGGGGACCTCATCGTTCCTGAGGGAGGAGGGGGTGAATATCCTGACGATGGAGTTCGGCTCGCAGCACAAGGGATATTTCTCCCTCCTTGAGAGCATCAGTCGGGGGAAAAGCACCCCTATCGAGATCGCACATCATTCAGGCTTGAACCCGGCTACCGTATCCAAATATCTGGGTGAGCTCGACAGGGAGTATGAGCTCGTGAGGGGGGAGAGGCCAGTTACCGTGGAGAACAATAAAAGGGTGAGATACAGGATCGTGGATCCCTTTCTGGCATTTTGGTTCAGATATGTCTTCTCCAGGGCGTCCAGGCTTGAAACGGACCCGGAGCGGGTTCTAAATGAGGTAAAGGGAGATATGCCGCAGATTACATCAAGGGCCATGGAGGGTGTGGTAGAACAGATCATACTGAAGGAGAAGAGCCTAATATCTCCCACCATGATCGGCAGATGGTGGAACCGCAAGGGAGAGGAGATAGATATCGTCGCAATTGATGAGGATACGGATGAGATACTATTTGTCGAGGTCAAGTGGAGGAACCGTCCGATGGGCATTGATGTCCTGAATGACCTGAAACGGAAAGCTGAACTTGTCCAGTGGAGGCGGGGGACCCGGAAGGAGAGCTTCCTCATCGTATCGAGAAAGGGCTTCACCAAAACCTTCGGGGAAAGAGGGGCGGAAGAGGAGAACGTCCATACGTGGGACGTAAGGGAGATAGAGAGAAAGATCCTCAGGCCCAACCGATAGTAATGTCAATTATCTGACCGTACCATCTTCTCAAGGCCATCCCAGTCCATCAGGTGGTTCTGGGCCCCCTGGGTGGTAATGGATAACGACGCCACCCTGTTCCCGAACGCAAGGGCCTCCCGGCTGGATCGACCGTGAAGGAGGGCAGCATAGAACCCGCCACGAAACGAATCTCCAGCACCGGTTGGGTCCACCACCTCAACCTCTTGAGCAGGGGAGTGGAATATCCCGCCTGACGTTATCAGGTAGGCCCCTCTTTCACCGTTCGTGATAACAGCCTCATCGATCAGATCGAAGGCCTCCGGATATGTGGGGACATCCGCCCGCCCTATAGATCTCACTATCCCGGACCACCCCATCAGTTCCGACAGCTTGATCCACTCCCCCAGGTTCCCGAAGAACCGGGAGGAGTGTCCAAGGGCCTCTGCGAGGTCCTCTCTCCTCCACCTGAAGAATATCTCCTGTCCCGGGTCCACCGCGACATTCGCCCCTTCCCCGCTCTGCTTTCCTGCAACTTTTATGGAGAATTGAGGGTCTGACGTGGCGATGTGGCAGTATTGGTGCGTCTCCGGCACCGGCAGCCCGTTCTGCCTCTCCATCGCGCCCATCATGAACGCGTAGCACTGCCTCCCCTCGGGGTCAGTGAATATGGTACACCGCGGGGAGAGCTCTCCCTCGATCACCTGGACCTCGTTGAGATCTATGGGGAGCTCTTTCAACCTTCTCATGTAATCGGGGTCGAAATCAACCCCTATCGCACAGGAGAGGGACACCGGGATGGAGAGCAGTGATGCTGAATAGGCGATGTTTCCCCCGCACCCCCCGTGTTCCACCCTCCTCCCCGATACCGGGGTGGACTCTCCCTCTCCAGGCAGGTACGACACCGACAGGATGTGGTCGATGTTGAGGTTTCCACACACGAGGAGTCCTTTTCTCATGTGGGAAGATCGGTATACTCCTTGATATCCCTTCTGATACATCTGTTCAATAAAACTTATTAATGGCCCATCGTTACACTCTCAGGTTAACGGTGTCCCCATGGCAAGAACTCCGATGAGAAGGGCCCCTCCGAGAATGGGCCCAGAGGTGGGCAGGGCAGGTCCCCAGAGGAACCGCCCCCCAGGGCGCCGTAAGGTCGAGGAACCTCCCGAGGACCCTGAAAAGAAGACCCTGGCCCGGAGGATAGCAACCGAGGGGAGGTCGTTCTTCTTTGATTTCCTGGGGGCCGTGATGGTCCTGCTGATAATAATCGGCGCCCTCTACACGTATACCGGAAACTGGCCTCCACTGGTCGTTGTCCAGTCGGGCTCGATGATGCACTCCCAAGAGGAGTCCCAGGTGGGCGTGATCGATACAGGCGATCTGGTTTTCGTCAAGGATATCGGTGAGAGGGACGCCATCATCCCGTATCAGGAGGGAATCGGAAAGGACCACCGCACCTACAACTCCTACGGAGATGTCATTATCTTCAGGCCCGACGGGGACAGCGAACGAACTGCCATAATTCACAGGGCCGTCCTTTACATTGAATTCAATGAGGCAAACCAGAGCTACGATATCCCTTCCATGGGCCTTGTTGACCAGAGCTCCAGTGTCACCATGGTGAACTACGAGTGGCCCACGGTTAGGAACATCACCATCAACCTCGGGGCCATACTGGATAATTTCAGGAACAAGGGGGTGGACCCCCACTCGGGTTTCATAACCAAAGGAGATAATAACGACAATGTGGACCAGAACTCGCTCTTCGGCCCGGGAGCTGGTTACCTTGAGCCCGTGAAGAAGGAGTGGGTGCTGGGAAAATCGGTGGGTGAGATCCCCTGGTTCGGCATCATCAAGCTCAAGCTGGAGGGAAAGAGCGACCCCCCCTCCAACTCGGTAAGAAACCTGATCATATCCATTATATGCATTATCATGATACCGTTCATCATCGAGGGAGCGTACCACATCTACTCGAAGGTGAGGGGCTCCAGGGAGGAAGAGGCCCCCCTGGAAGAGGAGACCAGGCCCAGGAGAAATGTTCCCAAAAGGCCCTCCTACGGTCGATGAGATCAGGAAGCGTTGTAGAACACCTGTGCGTCCCTTGGATGATATTCTCCCTCACCTTTTATGGTGTAGGAGATGACCAGCGTCTCACCAGCATCTATCTTGGGGATGTTCCAGGAGAGCAGTTTGATGCCTTCGGGGGTGTGCTCTATGTCAGGTTCGATGCTGTAGGGTCCACCCGTGAAGTTCTCGGGAATGAGGTCCTTGAGCTGAAGGCCCGCGACAGGTGCGTTACCCCTGTTGCGGTACAGAAGCTCGATATGGTACTGTCCCGTGGTCGCTCCCTGTTCGATGGATTTCCCTATGGAGAACCTTCTGAGTATCTGCGTCACGTCCACCACCGGGGCGCCTGCCGTGTCCTCTCCGTTGAGGACAGGCCCCGGTAGATTGGGCCTGGCATCCACCTCTGCAGGTGCCGTTATCTTGGTGTCCGGCTCGGGCCTGAAGACCAGGGCCTTGTAGGTGATCGCTATGATCTCTCCCTTCCTGAGCGGCCCGCCGTGGGCCGAGAGGTCGTCGATCCTGATGTACATCTGTTTGTCCACGTTTGGCCCCTCGTCGGCGGGTTCTATGGTTACC
>JAGLEG010000060.1 GCA_023145185.1 Thermoplasmata archaeon | reverse complement strand
CGCCGGCTCGGAGACCCCGATAAGATCATATATGCTGGAGCTGGGCCCATCGGATGCCCTTCCCCTCTTCGACCCGGAACAACCGGCAACGCTCTCCCTCTCGGTGCCGGAGGAGATATCCAACGATGAGCTGATGGAGGTGGTGGGAAGGGTCCTTCCCCCGCAGGTGAAGAGGGCGGTGGGGGTCACGGTCTCACCACCAGGCACGCCCATCAGCGTGGCCATCCTTCATCCGGGAGGGAGCCTCCCGCCGACCGCCCCCCAGAACCCATATCAGCCCCCGCCTGACCTGATGGAGATCCTGAAAAGTGACCCCCTCACCACGGAAGATGCTTTTATATCAACAGAACAATAGAGTGGTGATGAGGAAGTTCCAGGAATCTGACCTGGGCGTTGCAGATCTGCCCATGCTGCTTATGGTCAGCGCTATCGTTACGGCGATCGCCGTTCCGATCTTCTGGTCAGCCTACGAGGACGTCTCCGCGGAGATGGTAATGGGGGACGTGCTCGAGGCCGCAGACCTGCTCTTCGCCTGCAGCTCCACCGTGCTCAACGGCGGGGAGGGGAGCTCCATGGAGATCGAGCTGGACCTCTCAGGATCGGGAGCCGTGTTCGTGGAGGAGTTCGTGATAGGAGGCCCGATCGTGGGCGAGGGATTCGAGCGGTCCATGCTGATAACGTTCAGCCTGTCCAATTCGGATACGGGACACCTGACGCACTCCCCGCCGCTCCGCCTCTCGGGTCCGGTAATACTTCACGGTGGCCAATACGATCTCAGGATATCCCACGAGGTGATAGAGAATATACACTATGTGGGGATCGAGGTGCTCTGATCATCCCGCCAGGGCGGTGACCAGGTCCCCTTCCCCTTCCTTGACCACGGAGAGCTCCTTCAGGCCCACCACCCAGTAGTCGTTGAAATGGTTGTCGAATATGCACTTTCCGTTGAACCTGATGATATCCTCGAGATGGACCTGCTGATCCTTCCGGGTCTTCTCGAAATCCTCCAGCGTGACCTTGATCCAGATCTTTCTGGTGGGACTCATCTCATCATCCGTTCCGACAACCTTCATGGAGGCGTCGTAGACGAGGATCTTGAGGTGCTCGTTATCCTTCCTGTAGACCGCCTTGTAGGAGCTGATCTTCCCCTCCACCTCCACCTGCTTATCCTTGAAGGGCCCGTACATCTTCTTCACGTTCTTCTCCCACGGGGCCAGGAACTTACTGAAGGGAGAGTCGATCCTCTCGTATCCCTCCACCTTCCCGGATAGTATCTTCATGAGCCCCTCGAACCTGAACTTCTTCTTGCCGAAGGGACATTTTTCCCGCGGCCCCTTGCACCTGCTGTCCCACAGGACCTTCTTCAGGTTTCGGACCGTATCCTGGTCCACGTCGGTCTGGTAGGCGAATCTGATGATATCCCCGTCGTCCACGGCTCCATCCTTCAGGGCCTTCTCTATGATCCCCATGTAAACGTCGATATCCTCCCACCTGTCCAGGAACGATCTCGCATTCACATCTTCGGCCGGCTCCTCCCTCTTCTCCTGATGGGGTGGGCGGTCCTCCCTCCTCTCCGTGTTGTACTGCCGCCTGGGCTGGTCGTCGATACCCTGTTCGACCTCCCTCGGGCTCCTCACGTTCCAGCCCCTTCGGAGCTTGTGGGTCTCCCCGTATCTGGGGGCGGGAGCGGACTTCTTCCTGAACTCCTCCGGGACCTCCTCGGGTTTCAACAGGTCCAGCTCTATGAACAATCTGATCCTGAACTCCTCCAGGTATTTCTGATCGGAATGTGACAGTAAAAATACGGATCCATGTTTGGACGCCTTGTGGATCACCTTGCCCCCTTTCATCTGGAACTCCGCATTGAGATCCCTGACCGATGACTTGGTTGCATTCTTCTGTAGCAGCTCGGCTGAGATCTTGAAGTGATCCGCATCCATATCTTTAACCCCGATGACCTTACTTTCAGGCATTTCTATTAATGACGATAATATGGACCCTTATAAAACCCTTTTTGTAACCGCAATGTGCATGGTGCCGATCATCCCAGTTCTTTACATCAGATGGCGAGGTCCGTCCGTTTATTATCGAATATAAGCTTGTTCTTTACGAATATGGCCACCCCGAAGGTCAGGGGCCCCACCCTGCCTATGAACATCAGCAGGATGATGATCAGCTTCCCCATAACGGACAGTTGGGATGTCAATCCCATGCTGAGGCCCACTGTGCCTAGCGCCGAGGCTGCCTCGAAGAAGATATCCATGATGCCCGCGCTCCCCGCCTCGGTCATCATCAGCAGGTAGACCCCCAACGCCAGGGAAGTGATGTACAGCCCCAGTGTGGCCACTGCGGTCCTGACCCTGTCTGCGGGGATGTTGGCCTTCCAGAACGTCACGGTCCTCTTCCCACCGATAACGCTTCTTGTCAATCCAATGATCGTCGTGAAGGTGGTCGTCTTGAGCCCTCCACCCGTACCTGCAGGGGACGCCCCGATGATCATGAATATAGCGGTGAGGAGAAGCACGGACCTGGCCAGCCCCCCTATCTCGATGGTGTTGTACCCAACGGTGGTCAGTGACGTCATCACCTGGAAGAAGGAGGCCATGGCCCTCTCCCACACGGGCAGGTCGTACAGTGAGGCCTCCGTTATGAATATCAATATTGTCCCAAGCACCACCAGCCAGAACGTGGTCCTGATGATGATCATGGAGGTGAGAGAAAGCCGATCCTGCTTGCCCCTGATCCTCCTCCAGAGGTCCACAAAGACGATGAAGCCTATCGCCCCGGCGAAGCTGAGGGCGGAGATGATGAAGTTGAGCCAGAAATCCCCACGGAACTCAGCGAGGTTGGACCCGTAGATGGAGAACCCCGCGGTGCAGAAGGCGGATATGGAGTGGAAGATGGCGCTCCAGAGCGGGTTCTCCACCCCGTGAGAGGAGAATACGAAATAGAGCCCCACGGCACCTGCGGCCTCAATCAGCACGGTGAAGACGATCACCGAGGTGACGAACCTCTCTATGATGAAGTTCTCCGGGATCGAGAACACGGTGCGGGATATGTGTTTCCTTCCATCCGTCATCTCCCTCTTGCTGGTGAGGATCACGAAGGATGAGAAGGTCATGTAACCTATCCCCCCCATCTGTATCAGGGCCAGCAGGACGACCTGGCCGACGTGCGTGTAATCGTCGTCGATATCGATGGGAGAGAGCCCGGTCGTTGACACCGCGCTCGTGGATACGAAGAGGTTGTCCAGGATGCTCACCGGGTTCGCCTGAGAGAATGGAAGCAGAAGGATGATCGCCCCAAGTACGATATACGTGACATATCCATATATGACCAGGTTCATCGGTTTGGAATCCTGGAGCTTTCTTTTCAGCGAGCCAATAACCCTCAACACTATTCTCTCCACACCGCTTGGTCAAAGCATCTCCCTCTTCTGATAAAGATATTCTGATGTTATTCCACAAATATCATTGTAACGACCTCTATTTAAATATGAAATTATTTATGGTCCGAGGCCCATGGCGTAAATGTGGAGAGAATGAGATCTTATATTGTTCTTTGTGAGGTTGAGTACGAAAGCGAGGATGGCGTGGAGTACGTCCATCACAACCATATCGCCTGCGGACCGTTCAAGTCGGAGAGGGCGGCGGGGAACTTCATGGTGGAGAACATCAAGAACAGGGACCCCCTCAAAGCGGTACTTTCCAAGAGCTGCGGCAGGAACATCTCCTCACTGGGCGACTTCCAGGTCGTTGAGATGAAGGAGTGGACCGAAGTCCTCCATGGGGAGCTTGAGGAGGAGCACCGCAGGTTCACCAGCAGGTGAGCATCGTTGACCCCCAAAACAGAGTTCTAACGCGTTGCCCAGGGGTACCCTTTTGTTCCTGCACTGATAGGAGTGCCTACGTTCAGGACATGAATATCCTGGCGAACACCTTTGCGTCCCCGATATAGTTCTCGATGGGGGCGAACTCATCCGGCATGTGGGCGCAGTCCTCCATCTTGCCCCATACCGCAGATGGATATCCCGCCCTTCTGAGAACGGCGGCGCACGTCCCACCTCCGATCCCCTGTGCGGTGGCCTCCACGCCGTAGACCTCCTTCACGGCCCTTGCGATCATCTTGACGATGGGATGGTCTGCCGATGTGGGGGGCGCCGCCCTTTCCATCTGCTCCGTGGTGATCTCGAACCTCACGTGGTGCTTGGCCCCGAAATCGTTTGCCCTTTTCCTGATGTGATCGAGCACCTCGTAAGGGTCGTACTGGGGCATGATCCGGCAGTCATAATAGGAGATGTCCTCCCCCGGGATCGAGTTCACATTGGGAACGTTGGCCTCCCTCCTGGTGGGCTCGAAAGTGGATATCGGGGGGTCGAAGAGGTCCTCCCTGTCGGGGTATCTGTCGTGGAGCTCATCGTACATCATGGTGAGGAACCTCATGGCCGCCAGGTTGGCGTTTATGCCCTTGTCGGGCATCGAGGCGTGGACGGTCTTTCCAATCGTCTTGATCCTGAGCCACACTATGGATTTCTCCGCCACCTCTATCATGGACCCGTCAGCCTCACCAGCATCCGGCACCAGGAACAGATGGTCCTTTCCGAACAGCTCGCCGTGATGGTCCAAAAGATAGGTGATCCCCTTCTCGGAGCCCACCTCCTCGTCCGCCACCAGCATGATGTTGATATCCCTTTTTGGCCTCCCCCCTTCCTCCAGGACCGCCCTGAGTGCGAACAGGGAACAGACGATCGCCTGCCCATTGTCCTCCACCCCCCTGCAGATCATCCTCTCCCCCTCTATGCGGAGCTTCCAGGGGTCCGACGTCCATTTATCCCCGGGGGGGACCACGTTCGTATGGGCGAACACCCACAACGGCTCCAACCCCTCCTTACTGCCCTTGACCTTCAGAAGCAGGTTCGGCCTCTCCCCTTCAGGAACCCTGTTGTCGGGCGCGTTGTACCACAGCACCTCGTCGAACCCCCAATCCCCGACAAGCTCCAGGATCCTCTGCACCTTCTTCATCTCCCCATCGCCGCCGGATTGGGGCGCTATCGCGGGTATCGAGAATATATCGGAGGCGAACTCGATCATCTCATCCCTTGAGCCATCTATTCTCTTCAACACTTTATCAACGATGGACATGGTAATATCTCCTGTTGCAGAAGGGTGAGCATCGATAAAATCCCTTGCCTATGGCCTCAGGATGGCCCAGACGGGCCTGTGATCGGATGCAACGGCCCCATCCTCGATCCCCGCCTCCACACACAACATGGTGGGGGAGAAGAGGATGTAATCGATGTGCTCCAGGGGAAGATCGATCCCCTCGGCGGGGAACGTAGGGGTGTCCAGGGGTGCATTTCTGCTCTGGGCAGTGTGCCATGCGCTGCCCAGGCCCAATGAGGTCACGTTGCTGACGTTTCCACCGTTGAACACATCCCCGAAGAGGTTGCTGTTCATGTACGCCATTATCGGGTCGTCCGGTTCGGTGTTGAAGTCCCCACCGACGATCACCTCGCCATCCATCTCCTGGATGATCCCGGAGAGCTGTGCCATCTGCTCTCCTCTCTCCTCCTCCGTCAGCCCCATGTGCACCGATATGAACGTCATCTCACGTCCGCTCACCGTGGCCCTGCACGATACCGCCACCCTCTGCTCCTCCCGGGAATCCAGAAAGTGGACCTTGTGATCGGTCAGCCGTGTTCTGGACAATATCGAAACGCCATATATCCCCTCCTTCACCTCCGGCCCGCGAACGAAGTTCATATCGAGCCTGTGTGCCAGGAACCTCACCGGGTCCACCACCCCTGAGTGGGGCCATATTCCCTCCGATTCCTGGAGGAATATGACGTCTGCATCTATCCGTTCAAGCTCCTGACACACCTGGACCAGGTCCACCCTCCCGGCGTTGGAGAACCCCTGGTGGATGTTGTAGGTGACGACCTTGAGGTCCCCATCCAGGGCAGTGTCCCTATCCCCGATATTGTACAGGAAGAAAGAGAGCCCCATGGAGATGAATATCAGGCAGAGTGTCAGCGCGCCGACGGTTATCCACTGCACCTTGAGCCTGCCCGAGACCCGCCCTCCTGAATGGAGCTTCCCCGCCCCTTTCCCCGCGGCGGTCGCGGGGGAGCCCTTGCCAAGGTGGAGCTCCTCCATTATCTTGGGAGAGGGCTCATCCATGTTGACCTTGGAGCAGGAAAAACCCCCCAGGGCGAGAAGGGCCATGCCCAAAAACATCAGGAACTGAAGCTGACCCTTGAGGAGGGTCCCCGTGGGTGCATGTGCCCAGTTCAAGGACATCGTGAGCGCGATCGCCAGCAGGAATGCGATCGAGTTGGAGATGGCCATGGCATATCCGAACACGTGTGGCGTCCGCCTGCCCTTCTGCGGTCCGGAGAATCCCAGTATCCGCCGCTTCCCCTGGGGCCCGACCTCAATGGGCTCGCCCTTGAACGGCCTTGAATCGGTTATCGCGTCCACGATCATCCAGAGGTCCACAAGGACGATGAAGATGATGCCCGCTGGTGCCGATGGTAAGGGAATGCCAAGGTAGAACAGGTTCAGCGCCCCCCCTATCATCATCAGGTTTCCGATGATGGCCCCTTTCGGCGTGGAGAGTCCCCTTCTTATGGTGATCAGGATGCCCGAGCCGTTGAAGAGGGACATGATGAAGAGGGAGATGGATACGAGGGACATGGAGAGGGCCCACTGCAGCTCCATGCCGGTCCAGGCGGAGATCGCCAGCGGATAGGGGATCAGGGAAAAGGAGATGAAGAGGAAGCCTCCAAGGCCCAGGGCAGGCGCCCATGAATCGGAGATCCCTCCCTTGATGACGCTACCCACCTCCTCCCCGCGCCGATCGTCCAGATGGGGGCCATTCCTGACCAGGAGAAGCAGGAGGCCCAGCGTTCCGGAGAGGGTAAAGCCCAGGAGCGGGGATAGCAGGAGCCCGTTCGGCTTCAACGCGATCGAAGCGTCCTGCCCCATCCCTGCGGTGTTCAGGGCGATCAACAGCAGAAAGGAGAGGGCGATGGCACCCGTGAACCCCTGGGAGGAGAAGGCCTCGGGGTCCCTCCTCCTCTCCCTCCTGTGGAGGGCCAGGGAGATGGTCAGTACCACGGAGGCCGAGCCGAAGGCGATAAGCGAGAAGATCAGGTGAAATGGGGCCTCCAGCCCAAGGGACATGGGTATCCTGGACGCGACCAGGACCGCTCCGCCGATGAGGATGGTGCCCCGCCATCCGAGAAACCTGGTCAGGACCGGGGCCGTCAGCGGCGCAAGCATTATCAGCACGGCGGCGGTGGCGCCGTTCAGCCCCATCCCCACGAGGCTGTAGTAGTAGATGGAGGAATAGAGCTCCCTGAAGGACTGCAGGAGGAAGAGGAAGGTGAGCGCTATCAGGATATACCACAGGGTATTGATAAGGGCCGGACATTTCAGCGGAACCCTGCATTCATCTGCTTTTTTCATCCCTGCGACACCTCTGGGAGGTCAACACTTCAATGAGGTACGCCATATATTTATCATACTATTGTCCCCTACGGATGATGGATGATGTTCAAATTCGGTCCGTTCAAGCATTTTAACTGGTTGGTCGATGGGGGCCCGGCCCGATATGACCTGTCCTGGTCCAATATCTCTCCAAAATGGCCGGGCATATACGATGGCGTGGTGGAAGACAGCCAGATAGACAGGTCGGCGGTGGGAGGATCACGGGAGCTGGTCTCCTTTCTGGCCGATGAGTACGATGTCCCGGAGGATAGGGTCCTTCTCACCAACGGATGCAGTGAGGCGAACACCTTCGCCTTTCTCTCGTCCGTCGGCCCGGGCAGCAGGGTCCTCCTGGAAAAACCCATTTATACGCCCCTTGTGGAGCTTCCAAGGGCGATGGGATGCAGGATATCCTTCATCAAGAGAAGGCCGGATGAGTACCTGTTCGACCTGGGTGAGCTGGATGAGAGGCTGAAGGCCGGGGTGGACCTGTTGGTCCTGCAGAACCACAACAACCCCACGGGAAAGGCCCTTTTCGAACACCAGCAGAAGGAGATCGCGTCCATATGCGAAAGATATGGGGTGCCCGTGCTTGTGGACGAGGTGTTTCGGGATTTCACCCTGCATGCGGATGAGGACGGGACCATGAGACAGCAGATCCCATCCATGGTCCAGAATTACGACAGGGCGTTGATAACGTCGTCGGTCACCAAGGTCTACGGAGCGGGGGGGCTCATGACGGGTTGGCTGATAGGGCCGCGCAGGTTCATCAGGAGGGCGGCCCATCAGAAGCTGATGATGGTCCCCCTCGTATCCCATCTGGGCACCGGCGTCGCCCTGGAGGTCCTGCGCAGGAGGGGTGATGTCCTTCCGGACGCGTTCGAGGAGGTGAGGAGCAAGCTGCGGCTGGTCTCCACATGGGCCAAGGGGAGGAGCGACCTCTTCTGGTCCGAACCTGACGGCTGTTCGGTCGGGTTCCTAAGATATGACCATGATATCCCCTCCGTCGAGCTCTGCCGCAGGCTGCTCAAGGAGCGTGGTGTAAAGGTGATTCCCGGGGAGTTCTTCCATATCGAGAAGGGGTTCAGGATCGGGCTGAGCGTCGACTACGAGCTGCTCAGGGAAGGCCTGGCCCAGATAGACTCATTCTTCGATGAGCTATGAGGAGAACTCCTCCAGCGTCGTCTCCCTTCCCCCCGTCAAGAACCTGCACCTGGTCCTCCAGCGTGCTATCCCCGAGAGCTGGTCGATCCTCTTGACCACCCCCTCCATGTCCGGATGGACCTCCGGCGCGGTCTCGAGGAGCCTTCTGACGGTCTCACGGATGACCCAGACCCCAAGGGGCGCCCAGTATTCATCGGTGATCCACCTCAACACGGCCGCCCCTGCATTCCTTCCGATCTGGAACAGGTGGTCGAGGATCGAGAGCCTCGCCGAGTAATAGGCGCCGGTGATGGACGATGCGTACTTCCTCCGGCCCCTGGGGCCCTCCCAGTCATATGCGATGTTCCCCTCTCCCCAGAGGGACCCCCTCTGCCACTGTTCCAGCATCTCGAACCTGAAGGGGGGTGGGAACAGTATCACCAGGAAATGGTTGCCCAGCCTCTCTCCCATGTACAGCCGATATCCATCCAGGCCCGTGAGGTCGGACAGCCGCCCCTTCCTCTCGTTGAAAAGCGTATCGTCCATGGCGGTGATGGCCCATCTGGTGGGTACGAGCCTTCTTCTCTTCCCCTCGCCGAGCAGCCCTATGGAGAGCAATTTGATGATGTGCTCGATGGGAACTCCGGCCCTGTACATCTCGAGGGATGCCGATGAGGCGAGAAGGTCGGTATCGGAGGTGGCCCTCTCCACGCTCAATGGGACCCCGGGGTTTTCCAGCAGGCTTACCTTGCTCACATCTATCGAAGGTCCCATGGGCATGGTTATCGATCCCAGGGTGGGGTTCGAGGCCATGGTGGAGAGGTCCTTTATCGAGCTCATCTCGATGTCCACGGACCTGGCGGACCTGGCCAGCTCCTGGGTGGCGGAGAGCACTTTCCTCCCCCTCAGGGGAAGGCCCTTCTCGACCTCATACAGCCTCTCACTTCCCATGGACCTGGGGTCCTTTGCCATCTTCACGTTCAGTTTATGTTTGCCCCTGATCAGCGAGGACCTGAAGGAGTATATCTCCGAGACCTCCCGTCCGTAGAGATATGAGGAAGACTCCAGCCTCTCCGGGCCCGGGATCGCCATCGGAGGGGCCAGCGGGCCCACGGAGATCCTGGGATATCCATACGTTCCGACGAAGACCGAGGGAGGCGAGGGCCCGTCCACCACGCGCCCCTTCACCTCCAGGTCCGGCACCCTGGACCGAACCCCGTCCAGCAGCGGGCACCTGCCCAATTTGCACAGGTCCCTGGTACCTTTGCATGCAGAGCAGTACGGATAGACCATGGGATAAGAACGGGAAAAGGGGTTCTTAAAACCCACCGTTGGAGGGGGGCCTTCAGATAAAACTATTATATACGGGTCCTTATGGGCCCATAGTATCGAGGTGAGAAAAATGATTAGGGAGATAGATCTTGAAAAGCTTCGCCATGGCACCGAACTGTTGAAGAGGGGTTTCGCAAGGATGCAGAAGGGGGGCGTGGTGATGGATGTAACGGATGCTTCGCAGGCCAGGATCGCCGAGGAGGCGGGAGCCGTTGCTGTCATGGCACTTGAGAGGGTCCCGGCGGATATCAGGGCCCAGGGCGGCGTGGCCAGGATGGCAGATCCCACCAAGATCATCGAGATCATTGACACCGTATCCATTCCGATCATGGCCAAGGCCAGGATTGGCCACTTCGTGGAGGCACAGATCCTGCAGTCACTGGGTGTGGACATGGTCGACGAATCCGAGGTGTTGACCCCGGCAGACCCCCACTATCATATCGACAAGAGGGATTTCACCATCCCGTTCGTGTGCGGGGCAAGGGACCTCGGAGAGGCGCTGAGAAGGATCCACGAGGGGGCGGCCATGATCCGGACAAAGGGTGAGGCGGGGACCGGTGATATCATCGAGGCGGTCAGGCACCAGCATGCGATCATGGGAACCGTGAGGTCCCTCAAGGGAAAGACGAGGCAGGAGCTCTACGCTGTCGCCAGGCAGATCGAGGCCCCGGTCGAGCTAGTGGAGGAGGTGGCACTGCTCCAGAGGCTTCCAGTTGTGAACTTCGCGGCAGGCGGGATAGCGACACCCGCGGATGCGGCCATGATGATGCAGATGGGAACCGACGGCGTCTTCGTGGGCTCCGGCATATTCAAGTCGAAGAAGCCCGAGGTGATGGCCAAGGCTATCGTGGAGGCGACCATGAACTACGATGATCCCAAGGTCCTTGCAAAGGTCTCCGAAGGCATCGGCGACCCCATGGCGGGGATCAACGTGGCCGATATCCCCAAGGAGAAACAGCTCCAGAACCGGGGCTGGTGAATCTCATATATCCCAAATGAACCCAAAAAATAGAAATAGTATCCTATTGCTATTTAATCGGGGTGTATAGGGCGTAAGACCCTACTGATTGACGTACCTTTTTGTAGGTACCCCAAAAGTAACTTTTGTTCGGGCTGTCCGTCAGGCCTTTGCCTGTGCACTCCACCCTTTAACTGTGGATCGGAGAGAGGAGTGAATGGACCATATCGAAAAGGCCAAGCAGACACTGGAGAACTGCCTTAACGTCAAGAGGTCAGAGCGCCTGTTGATCCTCTGTGACAGGGGCACGATCGAGATAGCACAGGTCTTCTACAAGGCCGCGGAAAAGGTGTGCACGTCACCGCTTCTGATGGAGCTCCCCATGGGAAAATTTCACGGGGACGAGCCTCCGAGGATCGTCGCAGGCGTTATGATAGACAGCGACGTCATAGTGGCCCCGACCACCTACTCCATAACGTATTCCAACGCAACAAGGACGGCCCTGGCCAACGGCGCAAGGGTCGCAACAATGCCCGGCATCACCATGGAGATGCTGGAGAAAGGAGGGCTCGAGGCGAACTACAGCTCGATGGCCAAGAGGATCCGGAAGGTGGGAAGGATGTTCTCCAGGTCCAGAAATGTCCACCTCACATCGGAGAATGGGACGGACCTCCGTATGAGCATCTCGGGCAGGGAGTGGATAACCGACGATACTGGCCTGTGTTACAAGAAGGGATCAGTAACGAACCTGCCTGCTGGCGAAGTGTTCATCGCCCCCAAGGAGGCCAGTATCAACGGCCACCTGGTAATAGACGGCGTGTTCACAGGGCCTATCAAAGGAAAGATAGAGTTGATCATAAAACGAGGCAAGGTAGAGAGCCTCAAAGGGTCCGTCGAGACGCGTAAGCTGATGGCCCGCTCCAGCTGTGTCAGAACCATATGCAAGCTGGGCGTAGGTATGAACCCCATGTCCAGGATAATCGGGAATATCCTGGAGGACCAGAAAACACTTGGAACCGTGAATATCGGGCTAGGGGACAACTCGTCATTTGGAGGCAATGTGGTCTGTGAGGCCCATTACGACGCCATGATCCTGAAACCCACTCTCGTTATCGACAGGAAGACGCTCATAGAGGATGGGCGCTTCGTTCTGGACGTATGACGAAAGGGGGCAAGTTTTTAGTAGGATGATATTATCAAAGTCTCGAAGGTGTCAAGATGGTATTGCTACAGCCTGAGGATAAGAAGGCCATCGAAAATGAGCTTGAAGGACTCAGTGAGGCCGTAAAACTTGTCGCGCATATCCCCGCGAACAAGAACGAGCCCTATGAGAACCTCAAATCGCTGCTCCTGGAGATCGCGGAGATGGATGAGAGGATATCCTGCGAAATCCTCACAGAGGGCGATGATGAGGAAGTTGACTACATCCTCGAGAGGAGGCCGGCCATTGTCGTGCAGGACAAGGATGGGTCGGACAGGGGTATTATTTTCTACGGCATGCCGGGCGGCAACACGCTCAAGTCGTTCATATCACTGATAGTGCTCACCTCTGCCGGAGAGACCGGACTGGAGGATGAGGTGATCGAGAGGATCTCAAAGATGGAGTCGAGCTCTCTACAGGTTTTCGTTACCCCTGCGACCCCAAGGTGCGACGAGACCATAGAGATCGCAAACAAGATAGCCTATGTTAACAGCGGGATGACCTCGTCCATCGTCGACGTGACGGATTTCCCAGAGGCCGCCCAGCAGTTTCACGTGATCGGGCTCCCGATGACGGTCGGGAATGACGGTCTGAAGTTCACCGGCGTATATGATATGGGAGAGGTTATGCAGATCCTTGAAGAGAAGATATCCGACACCGAGTGAGAAATTCTATATCATCATCAGCCTATACCTGGACCTCCATTGGAGGCCGGGCCGTGAGAAAGTTACATCTATTGATCATGATCGCCGTGTTGATAGCATCCGCAACCGTCCATCTGACCGACCGACCTGTTGTGGATGGTGCTGAGATATCCTACCTGGAGACATCCACTCCCATTTTCATCAACGTCAGCTCGGAACTGGGCCTCTCCGGGGTCAGGGGCGATTCTTTCGTATGGGGCGACTGGAACATGGATGGTTATCAGGACCTCCTCGTAAAGGGCTCCAGGCTGTTCAAGAACATGGGGCCGCCGGGATATGAGTTCAGGGAGGTCACGGGATCAGTGGGCCTGAAGAACTCGGGATACTCCGTATGGGTGGACCTGGACAACGATGGATATCTGGATATATTTTCAGCGGGACATCCCTACAACTACCAGGATTCGGTCTGGATGAACACGGGACCTCCACGCTACGGCTACGTGAACGCCTCCCATCTCTCCGGGCCCACAGGAGTGGATGATGGAAGCCCGAGCATCGCCACGGGTGCGGGCGATATAGATCACGACGGCGACCTTGACATATACGTGGTGAACTGGCGGGACGATGACAATGTGAAATATATCGACACCCTCTGGAGGAACGAGGGAGGCGGCCGTTTCACAGATATTACAGGTGAGGCAGGCATAGTTGACTGGAACGACGATCGGGAGGAGCCGAACGCTGGCATGGGCGTGAATTTCGGCGACTACAACGACGACGGATGGATAGACATCTACGTGTCCAACTACCTGATATCACCCAACTACCTCTGGGAGAACCAGGGGGACGGGACCTTCATTGACGTCGCCAGGGAGAGGGGGTGTGCCGGAGAGCCGACCAGAACCCCCACGGATACGTTCTACGGACACACCGCAGGCTCGCAGTGGGCCGATTACGACAATGACGGCGATCTGGACATGTGGTCCTCCAACCTGGCACACAAGGACCCCTACAGGACGCTTATCTGTGACGACTCCCAGCTGTGGGAAAATAGCGGTTGGGATGGGGGACACACGTTCACCAATGTGAGGGACCAGACGGGCATTCCCACCGTGGTCCTCGAACAGGAGGAGCTGTTCTTCGGGATCGCCTGGGGTGATTACGACAACGACGGGGACCTTGACATGTGGATCCCGCAGGTCAAGAGCTATATCGACTACGCCTACTCGTTCCTCTTCCGGAACAACGGGGACGGGACCTTCACCGACGTCTCCGAGGATGCTGACCTGAGGATCTGGGATTCGGACGGGGGGACCTGGTGCGATTACGATAACGACGGCGACCT
>JAGLEG010000006.1 GCA_023145185.1 Thermoplasmata archaeon | reverse complement strand
GAAGGGGGGCCTACGGTGAGAAACACTCAAAGTCCTCCGTGATCGGGTTCTTCTTCGGGATCCTCGGGTTATTTCTGCCCCCCGCATTCATGATCATGGCGATGATGTTCATGGGGGTATTCGAACGGGTCTATCTGGTGATGCCGTTCTTGATGTACTGCGTACCCGCCAGTCTTGTTACGGGCATGTACTTCTTCGTCAAGGATATTGGCGGGAAGACAAAAGGTGCGATAGGGTTGATCATCTATCTGGTCTCGGCCACCTGCCTTGTGCTCATATTCACCGTGATCCTCTTTGAGGACATAGAGTGGACGGAGAGCCTCCAGATCATCATCACGCTGTTTGCGATCCTGTTCTCGATACTGAACCTGCTTGGCCTGATCATGCTGCTCCTGGCCTATATCGATGGGTTCAAGTGGACAAGCGAGAACAGGCCATTGATGGATACCGAGCAGAAACAGCAGCTTGAGATGCAGCAGTACCAGATAACGATGCAGAGGGAGACCCTGGATCTTCAGCGTGAGCAGATAGATATGCAGATGGAGCAGCTGAAGATGCTCACCGAGGTGAGGCAGGAGGTATTGGAGGATGGAAGACAGCTTATCCCCGACCAGGTGGAGAGGAACAAGGAGGAGTGGGACTATAAGGTGTAGTCACAGGCTCCTCGGTTCCCTGGTCCTGGTATCCCTCCTCTCCCTGATCGGCCTCTCCCTGCTTCCAGGGGCTGGCGTTGACGCCCACGAAGATGACCTGACGGTGATATTCAAGCTGACTATGGATTCTCCGGGCACCGGGTCGATACACCTCTACGTAGGCACCGCGATCACTGATGATCTCGTCATATCCGATCTTGAGGCTCCCACCAACGTGAGCGATCACGATAACAAGAACCTCGATCGCGCGATGTTCGGACTGGACCATCTCATGAGAGATGAGGAGAGGATGTTCGAGCTGGTTCTTCAGACGAATTCCGATATAGTCGTGGAGGACTTCGTATTCAGGAGGAACAATGGGTCGGACATCTTCGCCCTCTCATTGGACGCATCGTTCTCGGTTCAAGGTCAGGATGATCTCATTGTGTACCAATATCTCGACTTCCTGATGAGGGTACGTCCGCCCAATGTCGATCCCGATGACGACTACGCCAAGCTCTGGGCGGACAGGGAGATCGAGACGATCAGGAGGTGCAGCGTCTCCATTGTGATCGACCTGGCGCCCGGTATGACCATGGACCTCCAGCATGAGAGAAGTGACCACTACAGGGGCCCCTCGGGAGAGGGATTGGACCGTGAGATCGACCTCTACGAGTTCCTCACGCATGGGAACGAGGTGATCGTGTCGGACAACCCGCTGCTCTCCCCGGTCGGCACGTTGGTCATAACCATCGCCGTTACGGCCCTGGGATATATCGGATTGGGCCTTATCTGGTGGAGGAACCTGTTCAAGGGGGTCGGCCTGATCCTTCCCTCGTTCACGTTGATCGTATCGATCGTTCCGCTTCTGGTATATTTCAACCCCCAGCTGAACGGATATAAAATGATGGACCTGTTCCTGCTGATCGCGCTTCTGATCTACCCTCTCCTCGTTGCCGCATGCTTCTTCGTCAATCCGAAGATAGGGAAAAAGGCCACCACATACGAGGAGGAGAAGGGGCCGGGATTTGAGATGCCCAAGGTGGTGTATCGGGAGAAGAACGTGTTCATAAGACAACCTGGGAATGAGGGAATAGACCCATACGACGTACTGGGCGTCACGAGGTCCATGTCCATGGAGGATATAACATCCAGATATAAACGGGATATACTCAAGTTCCATCCGGACAAGTTCGAGGATACCAGCGACAGGATAAAGGAGCTGTCGGCAAGGGAGACCGAGAGGTTGAACCAGGCGTACGAGATGATATCCAGGGAGCGGTCAGGTTAGTGCATCGATGATCGACCTGTTATCGGAGAGGTACATCGTGGTGGTGTTCCCGCTGCTTATCAGGGCGACGTGCTCCACCACATTGGCGAAGATATCGTTAACTCGATAGAGCCCTTTCCACTGCAGGTATGTGGATAGTTCGCTGTGGAACCTCGTGTTCTGGTCCAGCGTGTCCCATTCGGTGGTGAATATGGAGAGGAAGCTCGTGTCGTTGGAGAGGTAGGAGAAGGTGTCCCCTCCCCAGCCGATGCCGGATATGTTCTTTACCCTGTTACTCCCCAATTTCGGCATCATCTCCAGCAGCAGTTTCTCCCCCACCGTCGTCTCGAAGATCAGCTCCATCCCCTGGATATCCACGTCGTTCTCAACCTGGAGGGGCTCCTCGTACTGGAGGTATTTGTCGAAATGGAGTATATGTTCGGTGGAAAGAGGTGGCTTCTCCGTGAATAATTTATTCACGTGCTCCCATCCCCCCCCCTCGTGGACGCGCTCCACGAAGTCCTCTCCCCCCTTGTAGGGAAACAGCGATATCTCGCCCAGAACATAGTTCTGATATTCCAGCAGGGTGATCTCCCTCATCCACATGTCGTATATGACCTGGTCCATATCCAGGGACGACCTCTGTATCAGATCGAGCTCCTTATCGGCCCACCTTTCCATGGTGAAGAGGGCGTCTCCCTCTCGTATGCAGGAGAGTGCCAGGTCCCGGTCAAAGGACCCCGTGCTGGAGAGGTTGTAGTGCTGGTCCTGCAGCGCATGTACGTATTCCCTGCAGGTGTTGAGCTCCTCGACGGTCCTGGATACGTCCTGATCCATCAGATAGATGTCTCCGGAGATATCGTCGTAGAAGCAGACGGGCCCCTCCGCGGTGCTCTCCACCTCCAGATCGGCCAGGTCCCAGTAAGTGTCCATGATCATCAGGCACTCGTAGAGCCGTTCCATCTGCCACAGCCGATCTGTATCAAGCCGATCGCCCACGAGGTCAAAATATTCGGACCGGCCCATGGATATGACGTCGACATCCCGGATCGGGTCCAGGCCGCGGACGTCGGCCACCGATTCGAAAGCGACCTTTTGATCGTTCTGAACATTCCTGTAGAGCAGAATGAATCCCCCTCCCATGAGGAGAAGGGAGGCTACCAGTATGGTGGTGGCCAGCAGTGGAATGGGGACCCTCTTCCCAACTTTCGGGAGATGGACCTTCCCCCCCTTCGTGTAGGTCTGTTCACAGGAGGGGCAGTACCTCGTATCTCCATCGCCCCTGTACATCGGCAGCGAGCAGTTGGGGCAATCGGTAAGGTCCTTTCCCATCTCCTCTATGAGGTCTTTCGCCCTTTGGCGGTGATCGTTGTCCGTCACGTCTGCTTATCCACGTATGGATAGTTAAGATTTATCTTTCCTGAGAGATCCCCGAGCAATCAGAACAGAGCGATCCCTGTGAACCTTCCGTTGTTATGGTCTCCCCGCAGTACCTGCATCTGTTCCAGTCTATCTCCATATCGTTCTCCCCTGGTATATTAATTAAAAAAACCAGAATGGAGCTGATAAACTTTGTTCGATAGATTATAAAAAAAAAGCATCACAGGTCGTGGGGCAGGATATCTGCATGGTAGGTGGTATCTGGGTTTGAGTGGGAAGAAATGGGGTCCGTTATTCAATGATCACTCTTCTCCCTCAGGGTCATATTTCTGTTCCTCGAGCATCCCCTTGGCGGCGTCCTCGATCTTATCCATGTGTTTTTCAATTGGCGGGGATGTCGCATCCAGCCAGTGCGAGGAGGAGATGAAGTACTCCATGTCCGGGGACATATACGTATCGTCTATCCTCACCGGTATTATCTTGATCTTCTTGCTCACCGCTCTCTCTACCTCGCGAAGGACCTGGGGGGAGGCATTTGAAATGTGGGAATAGATCAGATACAATATTGAAATGAATTCAAATCGCGGTCCCCACGATAATGACATTGAAACTGTCTGTGTATTATGATTTTTCAACATCTATCAAGGGTGAGAATAACTCCTATCGGATCCGCCAACCTAGAAATTTATATCTACCTGAAAGGTCAATATGTAACTCGTGGGGACGAACGCGATCCTTGAAGGTCGTAGTTTGTTATTTTAGTCGTTAGAGGAGGGTCTAACCATGGAAGAAGAAGAACAAGTTGTAATGGAACCGTTACCTACAAAAAAGTACATAGCAGAGCTTCTGGGAACATTCGTGCTGGTCTTGATCGGGTGTGGAAGTGCCGTTATCGCGGGAGATCAGATAGGATACCTGGGGATATCGCTTGCATTCGGTCTGGCAGTACTTGCAATGGTATACGCCATAGGTCCGATCTCCGGGTGCCATATCAATCCGGCGATATCCATAGCAATGCTAGCCGCTGGTAAGATGAAGTCAAGGGATACTGTTTTCTACATAATCTCCCAGATCGCGGGAGCGATCCTCGCAGGAAGCATCCTGTACGCGATCGCATCGGGGCTGGATGGATATTCGATCTCCAGCGGTGGTCTTGGACAGAACTTCTATGGACAGGAGACCATTTTAAAGGACGGAGTGGAGATGACAATTGGTTATACGATGGTAGCAGCTTTCCTGGCAGAGGTGGTGCTGACGTTCATATTCCTCCTGGTGATCTTCGGGTCCACGTCCGATAAGGCTCCAAAAGGTTTCGCAGGGATCTCCATTGGCCTTTCACTCGCCATGATCCACATGATAGGGATCCCCATCACGGGAACCTCGGTGAACCCTGCAAGGAGCATAGGTCCAGCGGTATTCGTTGGGAACGATGCCCTTGGAGAGCTGTGGTTGTTCATTGTCGCCCCGATAATAGGTGCGCTGATGGCCGCCTTCGTCTGGAAGATGGTATTCGAGGAGAAAGAGGAGGTTGTGGAGGAGGAGCCTCCACGGAGGGGAAGGTACCACGATCGAAGGCCGGCGGGTAGATCCAGGTGAACTAATCCATACGGGTGAACCTATAATTAAGAGATAGAACCATCATCACACATGATGGGGGATTCTCAAGGACCGGCCATGCCGGAACAGGGAGCCCTGCAGGGCTGTGTGTACTGCGGAGTGATATATCCTGAACTGAAGGGGAACTGTCCCAGATGCGGTAAAGCTGGAGGCGGTTTCAGGGCAGCACAGATGATGGACAGGGAATCCTCCTCGAGGATGATCCTGGACATAATGAACGAGCTTGATCTCTCCGACCATCATTCGATCGAGG
>JAGLEG010000594.1 GCA_023145185.1 Thermoplasmata archaeon | reverse complement strand
ATCATTTTCATCGAAGATATCACTGATCTGTTCCTTCAGAAGATATGATTTGTACAACGTCTCGTTGTTCTTCATCAATTCATCCAATCGTTCTAATTGTGTTTCACTCAGGTTCTTATATCTTTTCAAAATGATGAATCTCTTTCTCTTCATATTCAATTTTTCTTTCACTGTTGCGTCAGCAAATTCTTTCTTTCGGATCTCGTCAAGTGCTTTATTCACTTTTTTGATGATATGAAATTTATCAAAGACCATATCTGCTCTTGGACAATGATCTTTAATGGATGCTATGTACGGATCCCACATATCCAAAACTGCAAGTTCGATTTTGAATGATTTGACCTTTCCGATTTCCTTGAAGAAGGAATCAAGCGTTTCCTTTTTCCTTTTGATACCTACCCAGATAACACAATTCAAGTCAAGATCTCTAACGATCGTGAGGTATTTATGTCCTTTTTCATATGCGATCTCATCAATTCCAATCCTTATTGGGTTGATGTTTTTCAGGCTTTCGATCTGTTCCTTGATGTAATATTTATCGATCTCTTTAATTGTTTTCCAATTCAGATATGTTACCTCGCTTACATCCTTGATGGTCATTTTTTGGCACAGAAGATATGCATACTGTTCCAATCTGATCGTACATCTTGAATATGGTCTGACAAAATCAATTTCTTCATATCCTCTGGAACCACAAACACATTTGAGCTTCTCCTCGAAGAAGGTTATGTAACATTTCTTTGTTCCAAGGTCCAGATCTCTAACAGTACTCTTGTAAGATTCGAGATTGATTGGATTTCTTCTGCCACAGTTTCTGCAGGTTGCAGTTTTCCTGGTTCTTCTCAGAAATATATGAACAACATCATCCTTGATGATGATCTCGTTGTATGTAAACCCTCTAAACTTATAAATATCCCTGAACAGTTTGCTGTAGTTGTACCGCTTTCGTTTCATTGTTTTTACCAATTCGACGAATACGTTGGCGGTACATCCCTTTACCTAAATTGGGAGATGAGCCATTTTAATATATCATTTCAAAATCATAAATAAAACCAGTAATAAATCCGTCATACACAAAAAGGTTTATTACAATATCATATGGCATATCGAATTTTATTAAATCTTCTTCATATAATTCGAAATAGAATGTTATCCCCTCATTAAAAATTGATGCCTCTTCTGAACAGAGAATTTCAAATTCAGTATCTGTAGACATCCAAATTTCCGATCCAACATTTCCAATCCCAGAAATTATCTCATATTTCACTCTAACAATCGGTGTTGTTGTACCATTAAATAATACATATCTATCTTGAATTCCATTTTGGTTAATTAAAGGTCCTGCTCTAATTGGAATGCCTCTATCAATTTTTGTAATAATATCATTATTTTTTACTTCGATAATTATTTCATTATATCCAATAGCATTATCATATTCAACATAGGCTTGAATGTTAAAATAATCGGATTTATTAAACATAATATTTACATTTCGTCCATATTTGATTTCTTGAATTGACAAAATCCATGTATAATTATTCCCATCATTGTTATCATCTATTGATAATGATATTAAATCATCAACTCTTGGATTCTCATTATTTATAATGATAATCACATCAATATATTCTTCATGATTTGAATTATAATTTTTCATAACTAATATCATTCCTGAAATAAAAAATATTAATATAATTGTTATGCTAATAATCCAAATATTCTTCAAGTGCCCAGCTCCTATATCTCATTATTACATTAATTAGATATATATCTTGTTATGTAACAGCCACAACTCTCTAGTTTTGTAACCCAAACTGGACTGCACCCCATAATTGATACAACCAGTTAAGGTGTGCCGTGATAGTTCGATAAACTTGCAGGTGAAAGTCCTGTCCGGGCAAGAGCCTGTCGGCCCGGTAGCGAGGGGAGCGGGGTAGGTGGGTGACCGCTTGCACCGAAGCCTCCCGACAATGGCATCTTTCAGGATGTCTACGCAAAAATACAGGCCGTAACGAGAGTGAACCCATGTGTAGTGAAGTGCACCCCCAAAATGATACAACCAGTTAAGTAATGGGAACACAATGGAAAAATATTCCAAACATTTTGTTAAGAGTTCCAAACCAATATGGGTTCTAATCTCGACTGGTTTATCCTAATAAGGAGACTATTGTCGTATTTACCAATCTTGATATTTCCTCTCATTTGCATGATTTATTTAAAGAAAATTTTCCTGTATCTGAAAAGTATGATT
Source organism: Thermoplasmata archaeon (assembly GCA_023145185.1). Classification (GTDB taxonomy): domain Archaea; phylum Thermoplasmatota; class Penumbrarchaeia; order Penumbrarchaeales; family Penumbrarchaeaceae; genus JAGLEG01. Next base: position 27 of record JAGLEG010000594.1, on the reverse strand, counting down.
TTTTGTAAATGGTCAGTCTCTTGAAGT
>JAGLEG010000593.1 GCA_023145185.1 Thermoplasmata archaeon | reverse complement strand
ATAGAATATGAGATATCAATGACCCTCCCCATCAGGGAAAACTGGAGAGGAATATTGGAATTACTCGCGTTTGATATGGTTGGTAACGAGGCTAGATCATCAAAGTTATCAATTGGTACCGACACAGTACCGCCAACGTTCAATATACTATTCCCCAACGTGGATAATTCCCTTTCATCCAATGAGTTTGATCTGACGCTAAAAGTAACGGATAGGTTCGGATCAGGAGTGGATATGCCCAGTGTCAGATATAGATTTAAAACATCTGGGTCTGACTGGTCAAAATGGGATCCCATGGACGGTGAAGGTTCCATGGAAGAGGGTTTATTGGTCAAGAAGATGGACCTGCCGTATGGGTCTATTAAGATACAGTTCAACGCATCGGACGTTGTTGGAAATCTTGCTTTATCTGATATATACCTGCTGGATATTGAGAAACCTCCAGAAAACAAGCCTCCAATACCAATGATATCTTATCCTGTCAACAACAGCAGATTCGGCAAAGGTGTACCCATAACGCTCAATGGTAACGGGACATTGGATGATGGCGTTGGAGGATTTTCTGAATTGGAATATACGTGGTTCTCAAGCATTGAAGGACACATAGGTTCAGGAAATATACTGAGGGATACATACCTGGAGGTAGGAAACCATTCTATCAGGTTATTTGTAAATGATGGTAAGTGGAATGTATCCGCTTCAATAATTGTCCAGATATTCCCTCTTGATATGAATTATGGAGATGGGAACAACACCGATAAAGTAGATGATGAAAATGATCTATTATACATAATACTTATATTGCTGGTTATTGCCATAGTACTCGGCGTTGTATCATTTTTACTCTATAAACGATTCAGTGAAAATGAGGATGAGACCTCCATCATTGATTTCAGAGAGCTAACCGATGATGATCTTCTCTACGATGAAATGATTGAAAAAGAGGAGAAAAAGCTAGGTATTCATTTCGATGGATCTTCCAAACCCAAAGATCTTTGAACAGAATAAGCTTCCTCATCTTTATAGAACAGATATATTATTCGAGATCCACAAGTGGTCTGATCTTTTCATCCATTAGTTGTTGTGAAAGAGATCTCAACTCCTCATATGAATACTCATTTTTTCCGACCGGTTTTGGCACGACCCATGGTTCGCCATATCTAACGATCACCTTTTTACCAAACCTGGGAAAATATCTACCCTTTGGCCATGCTTTTTTTGCTCCAGATATACCAACAGGTATTATTGGCACATCTGCCAACAGGGCAAGTCTTATTACTCCGGTGTGAGGACGTTGTAGTGTTTTTCCGTCACCTCTGGTACCTTCTGGAAATATCCCAATTATATCTCCTTTGTGAAGGTGTTCAATTGCCTTTGAGAATGCGATCATATCCGAGGATCCCCTTTTTAGTGGAACCTGTGCTATACCTTTCATAATAAACCGCTTGAAAGGTGTGGCAAATAACTCTTCCTTTGCAAGAAACCTCACTGGCCTATACATATGTGAATTCATAAGGACCCCGTCAGCAGCACTGGTGTGATTGGCCGCAAATATCATCCCTCCCTTTGGTAGATTTTTCTTACCGATGGGCCTCCATGCAAGCATGAAGGTCTTGAATATCGGGCTAACGATGATCCTTGCAATTATATAGAGATACGGCATTTATTGAACCTCAGCTGTTACTCCATTCATAGAATGCGATCGTTCTTTTAACACCTTCGGATAGCGAATAAACAGGTTTATATCCAATTTTTTCAGCTATCTTTGTATGGTCCATTTTCCATACATCGGTTGTAAGGGCCTGATATTTTGTGAATGACAATCTTGGAGGTTTTCTCGATATCGATGAAGATAAGATGCTTAACTTGTGGTAAATGAAAAAGAGCGAGTTTGGATAGGCCCTGTAACCTTTTTTGGTACCAATCTCGTTTGATATCGCAGATATAATATCTTTTGCATTATATGGACCTTCATTCACATTGTATATCTCAAATCCCCTATTACGTTTCAATAACAACCTTATGGAATGGGAAAGATTTCCCACATAGAGGAAATTAAAGGTATGTATTCCTCGATCAATTAGCGGGAAATCTCCGCTTTTTACATTTAGAAATGTTTTCATTGCAGAGGAATCGGGGTTCATACCCTCGCCAAACAGAACAGGGGGCCTTATAACTGAGATATCAATGTCATTATCGATCTGAAATGCTTTCAGGAAGTTCTCCGCTTTCATCTTGGATCGTCCATAGCCATCTGATGGCCTGAGCTGAAAGTTCTCATTGATCGGGGCCCTATCCGTTCCTTGAGGGCCTACCGCAGAGATCGTTGACATGAACACCATGTTCTTGATCCCTGCTTTGAAACACTCATTTGTAATATTCTTTGTACCTTCCATGTTTACTCTGTTCATCAGATCATCCGGGGCGTGGCTGGATTCCAATATTCCAGCACAATGGACGAGTGAATCAATATTGGGAATATCAAGTGTTGCAGGTCTGGTTATATCACCTTCAACCGGTATTGTGCCCTCGGCAGGTTCGCCTTCAAAGACCAGAGAATACACTTTATATCCATCATTTAAAAGATCTCTTGCTATTCGTCTTCCCACAAATCCAGTGGACCCGGTGATCAAAACACTTTTTTTCACAAGGGTCTATCGGATATTGAGTAGATATCATTTTTCATTTAAGATCTCAGTTTAAAACAAGCCTAAATGATCAATAAATTATTGCATTATGTAAAATTAATAAAAAAAATGGGGGAAGAGAGACCTTCCCCCCGGATCATTGAGAAAATCACATACGATTCTTCTCTTCTATTAGACTATCAACCACACTGGGGTCAGCGAGGGTCGATGTGTCGCCGATCTGATCAGCTTGACCTTCAGATATCTTTCTGAGGATCCTTCTCATGATCTTACCTG
>JAGLEG010000592.1 GCA_023145185.1 Thermoplasmata archaeon | reverse complement strand
GTCAACAGCGCCAACCTGAGCTTCTATCACAAGTACAATATGGAGAGAGGTTCCAACGGCGGCGTTATACTGATAGGCACATCGGCAACAGAGGACGGTGTGTATAGATACAGATATATTCAACCAGACCAACCCTATACCGGCAATATCTTGATGACCGAATGGCCCAACAACGAGGATGATTTCGGGTACGAGATGAAATGGTGCTGGAATGGGATAAGCTCAGGAGGCACTCTTGACTGGGAACATGTAACTGTTAATCTCGAGGATTTCACCATGGGGGGAACCTATGAGGCGAACTTCATCAAGGTCATGTTCCACTACATATACGCCTATGGTGGAACCGGATACGGATGGATCCTTGACGATGTCAAGCTAGACACCACATCTAACTCCGACAATGCGAACAAATACGATACGTTGGACCACTGGAAGTTGAAGGAGGTTGAGACCGGGTTTGCAGGCAATTACTCACACAGTGGAAATTACTCCCTGTTCTGCGGCGATGACTCCAAACTGTTGGACGATAAGGGTGACTTCCTCTCCGGCATCGACAACTCGATCTACACGAGGCCCATAGATCTCACCAATGCGAAGAGTGCCCACCTCTCCGCCTACTTCAAGTTCAACTTCGACAACAACCCCGGAAGGCCTCCAGACGGCTTCAGGGTCGAGGTAAGCAGTGATAACGGCATCTCCTGGATCCCCTTGAGCCTTGGTGTCAGGTCATCCTGGGGCGTCAGCGGGTCCGAAGTGGACGGGGACGATGGTGTCGTCGGAGATGGCAAGTCATATACCGGGCTGTACAACGACCACCACTGGGTATCCGCCGACTCTCTCTCCAGATTGATAACCGACATGTCCGGCTTCATTGGAAGTGTCATCATTCTTCGCTTCAGGGTCATCACGAACACGGACCTGACCCACTATGAGGCTCTCGAGCACTTCAAGGGATTCTACATGGATGATATCATAATCTACGGTGAATCCCTGGAGACATCCAGAGGCAGCCCCGACGTACGATCTGACGAAGAGATCAGGTCCATGATATTATCTGACCCGGAGAGCTCCCTGGAAGTCAAAGAGGATCCACCTGATATCGATCACCAGGCCGATATCGGGTCCCAGGACCCCGTAACCCATGAAAGCGTTCAGGAGCCCATGGATGGTAAGGTTGGATCGAACACACTATTCTGGGCCATTCTATTGATCGCACCGTTCATTATGGCCCTTTTCCCTATAGTTGTGAGGAAGCGGTACCTATGAAACAATTTGATCTGATACAGTTCGCACGGTCGATAACACCTTCAGGTAGATCGGATATCCGTGCTGTTTCGGAGGCCATTGGTACCGTCCTGATGCTTGGTATCTCCGTAACACTTGCCGGAGGTATCGCCATATGGACACAGCAGATAGATGATTCCAATTATGGGCTCTACGTTGACCTCTGGGCCAGCGTTCAGGGTGATGATCTGGTTATAACACACAGAGGAGGAGATAACCTTGGTGGCTTTGACACCAGTATCAAACTTTCAGATAGCTCGGGCGGACTGATAGAAGGTTCTTATTCCGACATGAAGCTTCTTGAAGCTCCCCCTGTTACCGATGTCGATTGGTCCTCAGGAGAGACCGTCACGATCGATATAGCCTCTCTTGACCCCAGTTTCGAGGTCCTTGTAATATCAAGCAAGCTTAACGGCAACCCTATGGTGCTGATGAAAACAGATCTGATCCGTGATACTCTCGCAGGCTCACAACCTGACCTTGCGATAACGCTACTTGGTATTCTCAACTCGGATTCCAATCCCGTTACCATTCTTAATGACGAGGGAACGTATCTTATCCGGATCCACGTGACCAACTTCGGATCTCCCGAGATCAACACTCATTTTACCCCAAAGCCCGATAACACGTTCACCAATCTGGTCCTGTTCGATGATGTTGACGGGCTCGCCTTCGATTCCAACCAGATGCTGCATTTCGATCCTGCCTACACGGCCGTCCCTCAATCAGATCCAAATTTCGGTATCATGGGAACAGGAGATCATCTTGAGTTCACCTTCTCGTGGAACAGACCTGCCGAAGATGCAAGGGCCCTTGGAGAACATACCCTAACCGCAAAAGTTGTCCCCATTCAAACAGGAGAGGAGCGTTATCAGAATAATTTCGTATCCAGGTATTATCAGGTTGATTAGCTGATCAAGCCTATCTCCATACACGGTCCAGACCCGGGCATATATGAGATATCCTTCTCTGACAATACCCCAAATAGCGGCGACGAGGTTGTTGTGACCGTCATCATTCAGAACTCCGGAGATGAACCGATCCTGAAAGAGGATGGGGTTACCCTCATAGTATCCACATGGTCTCCCGAATTTCAGCCATCTATCAGCGATGTA
>JAGLEG010000591.1 GCA_023145185.1 Thermoplasmata archaeon | reverse complement strand
TATCTGCTCAATTCCGACCACAATATTATCCAGAGCAATGTGGTTGAGAACAGCGACTTCTCCGGATTACAGATGGGTGGGTCCACACGGAACGAGATCAGGGGCAACACACTTCAGGAGAACTCTCTCTACGACCTGTTCGTCGAGAAGGTCATGAAGCCAAAAGAGAGCGACAACACCATTCTTGAGAACATCGGATCGGGATATCGACCGATCCTTTATGTTAATTCCACCGCGCACCTTTCGGACCTTTTTCTTTCTGAACTGATAGTTTGCAACGCGTCGGGGTCCACGTTCGAGGACATTGTCGTATCAGGGTCGGACAGGCACAAGAACAACGGGGTGTTCATGTGGGGCTCCTCTGACGTGAGCCTGATCAACGTATCATCCGACCTCAACTATTACGGCTTCAGCATCAACAAGGACTGTGCCGGTACCCTGATCGATGGGGCCAGAGCTTCGGGAAATGCAATGGCCGGAATTCATTTCAACAGGGATTCATCGGGAACCGTACGTGGAAGCATCATAAACAACAGCCTCGATGGCATCATACTCTCCTCCGGAGGAAACAGGATATCTGGAAATACCATCCAATACTGCGAGGGACGAGGGATCTTCCTCACCTCACAGGAGGTCGCCTCCGGAAACGTTGTGATGGACAATACGATATCGTACTGTTCCTACGGCATCTACCTGGATGGGTCCCAGAGCGATAACCACCTGCTTGATAATGAGATATCCCGGTGTTCCGATGGGATACTTGTCAGGGGAGTTGGGGGGAACACGATAGAGAGGAACGACCTGCACAACATGAGCGTCTCGGGGATCACGCTGGATGCTTCATACGATGACGTCCACTGCAACCTGATCAGGGACTCAAGAGATGGGATCCTGCTGTTTGCGGAGGTCGAAGCGGAGGTATATTACAATCGTTTGATCAACAACTCGGGTTTTGGCCTGTATGCCCTCGACGGCACCTCCCTCAACGTTTTCCATCACAACGTCCTTTTCGAGAACAACGGCGCAACGGACGTCTATTACGAAGGGAACGTTCAGGCGAAGGATGACAGCGGCACCAACCTCTGGTCCTGGAATGGATACGGCAACCACTGGAGCGATTGGCTATCTCCAGATGCCGATCTGGACGGCATAGTGGACGAGGTGTACGTGATCGACCCGTCCGACCCGATAACCGATGAATTTCCGCTTGTGGACCTCCCGGAGTGCCCATATTTTATCCCCTCCTCGCCCCGGT
>JAGLEG010000590.1 GCA_023145185.1 Thermoplasmata archaeon | reverse complement strand
GATCACCACGGAGTGGAATAACTTCCCCCACAACGGCACCATCTCAACATCCCCCTGGGTGATCCTCGTAAGGGATGGAAATCCAAAGGAGATCCACGACTTTGCAGACCTTGCCAGGAAGGATATTGACCTGGTTCATGCGGACCCCACGACCTCCGGCGGGGCGTGCTGGTCGATATTCTCCATATACGGGTCGGAGCTCAGATCAACGGGAAACGCATCCGATGCGGAGGGGTTGCTCGACGACATCATGAACAACGTCATCTCATGGCAGTCCTCCGCCAGGTCAGCCCTCTCCCAGTTCATGCTCGGTTATGGTGACGCCCTGATAACGTACGAGAACGACGCGCTCCTCGCCGTCGAGAAGGGGGAAGCAGTTGAGATAGTGTACCCTGCCAGCACTATATACTCCGAGCACAAGGTGGTCATGGTCGACCGGAACGTTAATGAGGATGAGCTTGAACTGATCGAGGGGTTCATCGATCTCCTCTTCACGAAGGAGGTTCAGGGTCACTTCATAGAAAATGGGTTCAGGGGCCCCGATATCACATCTGATACCATCTCGCCCAGTATAACGGACCCTTTCACGGTGGAATACCTGGGCGGATGGGAAGAGGCCCACGAGCACCTGATAGATGACCTGTACGTGAACATACGCAAAGGGGGGACCTGAACTGTATAGATCAACCCTTAAAAGCCCAGGCCAGGTCAGATACACCCTGATCTCCATCGGGTCTATCCTGTTCATCATACTGGTCCTTATGCCCCTTGGATCGATAGTCAGTTTCGCCTTCGGTGATGGCCTGTCGGAGTTCGCCGATGCGGTCACCTCGAAGGAGGCCCTGACCGCCTTCAGGAACTCACTTCTCATCGCGTTCATCGCAACCTGCATCAACCTGGTGGCAGGAACCCTGATCGCATTCGTCATAACGAGGTACTCCTTCCCCGGAAAGCCGATATTTCGTGCCCTCATCGACCTCCCCATTGCGATACCCACGGCTGTGGTGGGGCTCTCCCTCATGATGCTGTACGGCCCCATGGGAGTCCTGGGCCCCCTGCTGACGGCTCGTGGAA
>JAGLEG010000059.1 GCA_023145185.1 Thermoplasmata archaeon | reverse complement strand
GATGCCTACCTGTACCTGAACGACGTGTCGACAATGATAGTTGACGGACGTTTCAATACTACCTTCCACCTATCTGAGGGTAGGAACCAGATAACCCTATTTGCCATAGATAGGGCGGGCAACAGCGATACGTTTCAATTCACAGTGTACAGGGACAGCACGCCTCCATACCTGCACATTGATGCGCCAATGGACGGGATAACGACCGCGAACAGGGAATTGAGGGTCAAAGGGTACACCGATCAGAGCACGGTCAGGCTGACCGTGAACGGCGAGGATGTTGCGGTGGAGAACGGCGCGTTCGATCATGGCCTGACCACCCTTGTGGAAGGGGAGAACAGGATCGTTATCACGGCCTTTGACAGGACCGGATCTATGACCACGACGATAAGGAGAGTGACTCTGGATACCACACCACCATCGATATTCCTGACACATTCCCCCGCAGTGGTTGGCGAGGACGTCGTTGTGATCAAGGGTTTGATAGAACCCAATGCGATCCTGACCATTGACGGATGGCTGTACGATGTGGTGGATGGAGAATTTACGGCAGAGATAGATTATCTCTCCGAGGGCTCCAACGTTCTGCTGCTAAGGGCCGAGGATTTCATGGGCAACTTCGCGCTCCTTGAGTACAAGGTATATCTGGACAAGACCCCGCCGGAGATCGTTTCGATAAACCCACCGTTGAACTCCCACGTTTCAAACCCGATCCAGGTCATCACGGGAGAAGCCTACGATGACATAGGTGTCTCAAGGATCATGGGCCGGTTCGAGGGTGGAACGTTCACGGACCTCGAGGGCATCGATTCCTGGAAATGGGTCGTGACGCTGGAGTTGGGGGCGAACGTGCTCCAGATCCGGGCACTGGACGCGGTTGGGAACGAGAGATCGGTCCAGCTCACCTACAACCTTGACATCACGGAGATAGTGGATGTAACTCCCCCAACGGTAACAATAACCGAGCCAGGCAACAATACCATATTGGACGAGGAGGGTCTGGTGAACTTCGAGGGGACGGCATACGATAATTGGGAGGTCTCATCGGTGGAGGCCCGTATCGACAATGGGGAGTGGATCCCACTTGAGGGGAGGTCCCTGTGGCACGTCACCTTCAACCTGACATCCGGAAACCACAAGATGGATGTGAAGGTGGTTGACACATCGGGGAACGTGGGCTACACCTACATCGTGGTCAGGGTCATCCTGCATGCTGAAGATGTTTCGGAAAGCGATAAGATCTCTCCTTCCCTGCCTCTTATCATTCTGATGATCTTCGTTCTACTTCTGGCCGTGGTATTTGGTTTCCTTCTGTACAACAATCGCAAGCTGAAGAAGATATATGATGAGATCGAGGGAACCCAGGAGGAGGCGAGGGCATCACGTCGTAGTGGTATGAGGCCTGGAAGGGAGATGAGGGAGCAAGGAAGGGAGATGCCGACGGCCAGAAGAGGGGAACGTTCATCGGTCCGCGATCGACCTTGACAGAAGTGAATAAAGGTCCTGTGCAGATGCCAGTATGAACGATCGGACCGCCATCACAACTGCCAGCATGGCAATCAATTCGATTATATATCAGTTCAATAATCCCCACCTGTCCTCAAATAACAAGGTGTATCGTATGGTCAGAGAATGGAAACAGGTAGCCGATGTACTCCGGGAGGACTGCGAGGGTTCGCAGGTCGAGCTGAGGGGATGGATATACAGGACGAGGGGTAGCAACAAGATGCTCTTCATCGTTTTGAGGGATTCAAGCGGCATCATCCAGTGCGTGGGGTCAAGGAACGACCTCGGGGACGGGGTCTTCGACATGGCCAGATCGCTGATGGTGGAGTCCTCCGTTATAGTGAGGGGGAAGATATCTCCGGATTCCAGGGCGCCGGGTGGATTTGAGCTCCAGATGAACTCGCTGGAGGCAGTATCCCCGGCCGAGCCTTTCCCCATCACCAAGGATCAGAGCGAGGAGTACCTTCGCGATATGCGGCACCTGTGGTTAAGGTCCAGGAAACTGACCGCCGTAATGAGGGTCCGATCCACCCTCACCGGTGCGATCCACGATTTCTTCAGGGAAAAGGGCTTCCACGAGTTCACACCCCCGATCTTCACCCCCAACTCATGTGAAGGGGGTTCAACCCTCTTCGAGGTGAACTACTACGATCGTAAGATCTACCTCACCCAGACCTGGCAGCTCTATGCCGAGGCGGCCGTGTTCGCGCTTGAGAAGATCTACGATGTCTCCCCCACCTTCAGGGCGGAGAGGTCCAAGACATCAAGGCATCTGTCTGAGTTCTGGATGGCGGAGATGGAGTCCGCCTGGATGACCTATATGGACGTGATCGAGATAGCCCAGGAGGAGATCAAGTTCATAATCGGCCGGATCCTGGAGAGGAACCAGGAGGACCTGGATGTCCTGGATGTGGACCGTGAGATGCTCGGGTCATATCTTCGGAAGGAGTGGAAGGTCATCACCTATACCGAGGCTCTAAAAATTCTGAAGGAGAGGGCGGGAATGGACGTCTCATGGGGAAAGGACCTCAGGACGATCGAGGAGGATAAGCTGATGGAGTTCTTCGACGCCCCACTCACCGTGATCCAATACCCCAAGGAGGCCATGGCCTTCTACAAGCCACTGGAGGGGGACGCACAGGATGCACCGGGCCCTGTGGCAAAGTGTTTTGACATGCTCGCACCAAGCGGGTACGGTGAGATAGTGGGAGGCTCCGAGAGGGAGACAGACATAGACGCCCTCATGGAGTCGCTCAGGGATGAGGGAGAGGATCCGAAGAACTACGAGTGGTATATGGACCTGAGGAGGTATGGGTCCGTCCCGCATTCTGGCTACGGCCTGGGGGTGGAACGGCTTCTGTCGTGGATATGCGGCCTGGACAACATCAAGGATGCGATCCCGTTCCCCAGGACCATGAAGAGGACCAACCCCTGATAGCCGTTGCATCACGTGACGATGAGAAAAAATAATAAATCATATAACCTACCAATACCATAGTGACATCGGAGTGAGATGGTAAATCAAAGGAAGTGTTAGGAGATGCGGTCCTATAGTATAATCAGGCTCATGGCAATATGTCTTGTATTGATCCTATTGCCGGTACAAATATCTGCCGTGGCAGGAGAGGATGGCGTAGATGATCAGATATTGTCGGAGATCCCGACCAGAACGATCGTTGATGAGAGCGAGAGCAACAACGATCTGGCCTCTGCCGATCAATTGCCCACCACAACCTCCTATGAGCTCCACGGGAATATATCAAGCTCCTCGGATCGGGATTTCTTCAAGATCGATCTAACCGGTGGCGGTGGTCCTGTCGATATGTTCTCCATTACGCCGAAGTGGCTTGAGATGGACAGCAACGTCGATTACATCGTCGTCTGGATCTCCGCATATTATCCAAATACCAACAGTGAAAGTGTAATTCTGGTGAACTTCTACGATGAGGCTGGAATTTGGTGGAGGCCCATGACCTTCTATGCCTCATACTCTGGAACATATGGGGTGAGGTTCGAGCCCTACAATTCATCATCTCCATCGAGCCCGATCAACGGCAATATAGAGTACAATTTCACCATCAGCGTGACAAAGAACACTCCCGTTGACAGCACGAACGATCAGGGGAGCTCATCTTCGATCTCACCTGGAAAGGGAACGATAAACACGGGCGTGAACGTGGTAAATGATATGATGGACTGGTACTCCATCTCCGCCCCTGACCCGCTACATCCAACACGGCTTGACATGACCCTGACGTTGAACAGCCCATATCCCGATTTCACCTCTGGCACAATATATTACGGGATAGAACTGGATGTCTACATATCGTACAATACCAGATCGGACCCTGGTACGTTTACAGGTGAGGTGCATCGTTTATCGGTGGGGACCGTTTTCCAGATGTCAGCCGTAGGATGCGATCCCTCGCCAAAGAGGATGTTCGTTGAGAAGAACTGCACACAGATGTACATCGGGATCGTGATCAGGTCCTACGGGGTGGATTCACAGAGCACCGCCGGAAGGACATATCAGATAATGACCGAGGGCCGGACAAATTACGTTATCGATTACGAGATAGATGCACACATACCCAACAATCGACCCCAGTTGCTAAACAGCTCGGTAACGCCCGATGTGGGGACCTCCTCTGACATCTTCGAATTTATCGTGACCTACCGGGACCTGAACAATCACAGTGCGGAAAGCGTGAACCTCTGGCTGGACGACCAGTTCTTCAGGTCGATGAGCCCCATGGCGGGTGAGGGGACCAACAACGTGTTGGGGGTCAGATACTCGACCACGGTCCTGGGTTCCTCCCTGGGAGCGGATATGTACCATTCCTTCAATTTCTCCGCCAACGATGAGGAGGATTGGGCGCTGGACCGCGACGTTGGAGTTCATATTGGGCCGGTGGTGGATGACAACCAGGCCCCAGGTGCGGTAAGGCCGCAGGAGATCGTTGAGCTGTACGAGGATCAGGAGGAGTACATCATCGAACTGGACGTCCTTTTCGAAGATCCGGACCCACTGACGAAATTCTCGTACGATCTGATCGATGCCGATGGAAATGAGGTTAAGTCGTACACGACGGGTAACCTGACAGCCACGATATTCAACAACGGTTCCGCGGAGATCCTGCAGTGGGCTTTGAAGGTGGTTCCGGTGAAGGATGTGAGTGGGATATTTTATGTCCATGTGAATGCGACGGACGATGGATTCCACTCGAAATCGGCACAGGTGGAGATCAAATTCATCATATCCCCGGAGAACGACGATCCGGAGATGAGATACGTGAAGATAGATTCGGAGAACTACGAGTCCGAATATATACTCAGCTTCACCAGGGAGCAGAATGAGAGGGTCGAGGTCACGATCATAGGGGCCGAGGACAAGGATGGGGATGAACTGACGTACCACTGGGACATAGATCAATGGCTTGCCGATCCGGCTAAGGGCCACAACTATGACTGGGACGTGGAGACCGGCGTGGGGTGGTTCGTCACGAACGACGCCGACGTCGGCACGATGTACACCAGGATCGGGGTGACTGACGGCAACGGCGGAAAGCATGAGGAGGAACTTGAATTCCGCATTCTCAACATCAACGATCCTCCATATATCATCGTCCCGGAGTTCAAATCGACCATTGAGGGGGAGAATATTTACATAACCCCTGTAGCAGGAGATCTGGATATCGATTCCGGAGATGAGATCGAGTTCAATTACTTTCTGGGAGACCTGGAGAGGAACTCTCCCGCACAGGCATTCCTATTTGACCCCGTCACCGGCAGGCTGGTAATAAGGGCGATATCCGAGAGCATGAACGGCGAATGGGAGATCAATTTCACCGTGGGAGATCTCTGGGGCGAGGTGGGGTGGGGAGTGTGCAGGATACTCATAGAAAATGTTAACGACGCCCCCATAGCTCGTGACATCAGCTACGGCATGGAGGAGGGGAACCTGACGGTGAACTTCTTCACAAGCGTCGCAGTGGATGAAGATGGTGTGGAGGGACTGGAGTACATCTGGGATTTCGGGGACGGCAGCGACGTAGTGTCCGGAGTGGATGGGCTCAATGTGGATCACACCTTCAAAAGAGGGGGGGTCTACACGATAATCCTCAAGGTGTTCGACGGGGAGGAGTATTCCGATGAGGTCAGTGTCATCGTCAAGGTCACCGAGCCCCCCGAACCAGATGACGGGGATGATGACGGCATTCTGGATGAATGGGAGAGGAGGTACGGATTGGACCCCACCGATCCATCTGACGCCATTCTTGACTTCGATGAGGATGGCCTTACCAATTTTCAGGAGTTCGAATATTACAAGCTGTACGATGTGGACCTCAATCCGAGGAACCCCGACTCCGATGGGGATGGATATTACGATGGCGAGGAGGTGAACTACGGTTTCGATCCCATGGACAGGGAGAGCCACCCAACACCGGAGATGGAGTCGACCAGGCTGATGCTTCTCATGCTCATCATGATCTTCACAGTGGTGGCCGTGATAGCCCTCCTTCTTTTCATTGTCCTCAGGATCAGGAACAAACCCCAGGCAGTTGCAGTGGCATCACCGATGGCCCCCCAGCTGGACGCTGGAGGTTACCAGGCGCTGCCTCCCACACAGGAGGCGGGTGTGGCGGGATATTCGGCTCTGCCACCGGCAGAGGCACAGCTGCCCAATTACCAGGACCAGCAGGAGCAGTATCCCCTGGAAGGATACCATGATCCGGGGCAGGCCGCCCCGGCACCTGAAGGGCAGCCAGCCTATGAGCAGCCATACGATCCACAGGTCCTTGATCTCCCTCAGTACACTGACCAGATGGATCCATCCGGCATGGCACCTCCTCAGCAGGATCCGATTTACGAGGGGACCGCCCCGCCGGCTGGATCATATCCCGAACCGGTCCAGGCTCCGGCCGATCCCGCCGCCGCCCAGGAGGGGGTTGCCCCGACTCCGGGCCCAATTTCATCGGAGGCCCAAGAACCCGTTGCGGAACCATCACAGGGTGACGTGGCTCCGCTACCAGCGATGCCTCCAGAACCGGAGGTAGGGCTGCCTCAGGCCCCGGTGGCTACAACGACGGAGGAGGCCCCTCCCGTTCAGCAGCCGGCAGAAGAGTGATCTGGCGTGATCAGACCCGGTGCCGTACGGTGCCGTGGCGTTCTCATGTGATGGTCATAGTTAAATAATTTGAAAATAGAATCAGCTATGGAGCCAGAAGAACAAGGCCCGGAAATGATAGGCTGGAATAATATATGTTGACCGGTCCAAAACCTTTAATAAAGGAGTGGCCATTCATTGCCAAATCATCATGCCGGGCGATTTCGATATGGAGGCTATGATATGGGTTCACCAGCTAATTTCTTAGAGAGTCTCGGAAGGGATAAGTATGTGCTGATCGTGTCTGCGGTTGCGTTCCTGATGCTTATCTCTGTCCTTGGAATGATATTCGTGGATTGGGGTATTGCGGACGATTCCATTGAATCTGGAGGGAAGTATATCAATACCATCCCGGATCCATCCGGTGTCAAGAAATCCGATTCTGATTTCTACATTGATGATCTGGGATCCAAGGTAGAGTGGCCGGATAAGCTCTCCGATATCGAGGAGAACTATATCTACGGGACCGATTGGATGGAGCCGGACACCGATCACGATGGAATGGAGGATGGATGGGAGGCGCTTTACAGCAGGCCCAACCCGATCACGGAGAGACTTACCATCGACCCGAACCTGTGGGATGCCTTCGAGAACCCCGATGGTGACGGTTTCGATCTCAACAACAATGAGATGATCGATGAGGATGAGGAGCTTTTCAACCTGAGGGAATACGTGGGCGGAGTGGAGTGGAACTTCACAACCCTCACCTTTGAGCAGAATGATCCCACATTTGGTGGGAGGACCCCCGCAAGCAGCACCGAGAACCCCTCCGGAGATTGGAGATACATCGGAAAGAAGGGTGGTTTTCACCTTTACGACGATCCGTCCGATGGGATCTACGGTGACAGGCTTAACCCCGATGACTCCCTCGAGGACGATTACCTGAGATACAATCCATATATTCCCTCTGTGTTCAAACCGGTTACCACCAACCCCTCGCTCTGGGATACTGATCTGGACGGCATGGACGATGGCTGGGAGCTGTTCTACAGCATTAAATTGAGGGAGCGCTTTTTCGACGAGGGTGAGACCCGAGTCTACGAGGGCAGCATAGACGATGACGACCTGGAGGCCCACAAGGATCAGCTGATCTCCGAGATCGTTATCCCAAAGAAGATCACCGGTGGATCGGAGGACCTCGTGGTCATCTGGTCGACCAACATGATAAACCCGCTGAATCCAAATGATGCATTTTACGATATGGACGTGAGGATCGGATACCAGATCGGGCTCAGCTCTGAAGGGGCCAAGAAGGTCCCGGTGATGATCCAGGAAGGTGATTCCCTCACGAACCTTCAGGAGTATCAGAACCACACATCCCCTCTTGACTGGGATACGGATGGCGACTCACACTTTAACACCCTTACGGGCCAGATGTACAAGCTGTCAGATTACATAGAACTGAACATCAACAGGACGAAATCCGCCGTGGATTGGAACGGGGACGGGGTACTCGATTACAAGACCTGTCCGTACAAGGCAGATACCGATGGCGATGGTATGTTCGACGGATGGGAGCTGGATACGGGCCTTGACCCGTTGAACTCCACCGACAGGTTCAAGGACCTGGACAATGACGGTCTGCCGAACTATCTGGAGAACGCTTTCCCGAACAAGGAGAACCTGTGGTTCCAGACCGATCCCAAGAACCCCGACACGGATGGTGACGGGATGCTTGACGGTTGGGAGGCATATAATGCCCTCATAATCACCCAGGATCTGGCCGAGACCATCCAGGAGGACCTGGATGACCTCATAAGTGACGGCTACAAGACCAGGTACACGGTCTCCCCGATGATAGATGACGCCTACGAGGATAATGATGGATGGTGGAACCTCACCGAGGAGGGATATGTGGTCTATACCAAACTACCAGATGGTATGACCAACCTGGAGGAGTTCCTGGGTACGCTCCAGTATCCCATATCCACCAACCCCAATGATCCCGACACAGACGGCGACGGGCTATTGGACGGAGAGGAGCTCAAGATCGGGTTCCTGGGTGAGCTGATAGGTGAGAACTACTTTACCAACCCCCAGTTCGCATCCATCTACTACACAAATGCCACAATGGCTGACTCGGACAACGATTTCGGCGGATCCCTCGATATAGGTCAGGTTGGAAACCTCTCCAGATCGCTTGATGATTGGGAGGAGACCTCTGGAAAGACCAAGTACAAGCTACAGCGCAATGGCTTTGACGACGACCAGGACGGTATCATCGACGAGGCCGATGGAGAGTACCTGATCTTCGATCCGACCAATGCGACCAATCCCGACACGGACCTTGACGGCTGGATGGATGTGGATGAGCTCTTTGGCATAGATACTACCCTGCTCTGGGAGAAGTCCAATATGGGGACAATCAGGATAGACCCGAACAAGAAGGATTCGGATAATGACCTCATGGGCGACTACGATGAGCTCAAGCGCATACCCAACTACAGGGAGTGGATAACAGATCCCAGGGACCCGGATACGGACAATGATGGAATGGAGGACGGCCTGGAGAACATAATTGATTTCTTCCCGCTCATCGACTATCACAGGACCGATAATCACGATGCGAACAACGATGGCGACTACTCGGACGAGGAGCTGGGCGACGTCTGGTCCACCATTGACAGGACCAACCCGACAAAGAGGGATACAGACTTCGACGGTATACCAGATGGTTGGGAATACAGGATGGGAAAGATCGTCAAGTCGGATGAGAACAGAAAGATGATCGAGTGGTACGACTTCGAGTACAACTCAAATTACTGGAACAACCTACCCGAGGGAGGCCACTTCTGGATAGTCAATCCGCTGGTCCCCTCCGACCCCAACGACGATCCCGACAGAGATGGTCTGACCAACTGGGAGGAATACGAGAACGGCACCGATCCCCTGAACTGGGATTCGGATGACGACGGTATGCCGGACGG
>JAGLEG010000589.1 GCA_023145185.1 Thermoplasmata archaeon | reverse complement strand
ACGGCCATGGAGAGCGCCTTTTTTATCGCGAACTGGTTTGTCTCCATATCCGACAGAAGTATCATGATACGACCAGATTCGGAGCTCTCCTGGAGGGACCGTACCGCATCGAATATCCCCGTTATCCTGTCGGGTTTGGTTCGAACACCTTTGCTTCCCTGTAAGAACGGGCCCACCTGACCCAGGAACTCACAGCTTTTTTCGTCCCCAGGGGGGGCCTTGTTCGAGGGGGGGCCCGGGTATCCACCGGTCACCTGAGGATTGGGGAGCCTGAAGAGGCTGATGAGAACTTCGTCCATGTTCCCGCGCAGTGGGGGAATGCTATCCAGGACCCGATTCTCGTTGAATGATACCAACCCCACCGGATGGGACTGGGAATCGAAGACGAGTGCTATCTGGATGGCAAGAGCAATGGCGTGGTCCAGTTTGGTCCTCTTCCTCACCAATTCCCTCATCGACATGGAGCAATCCACCATGATCACCGATGGCAGGTTGGTCTCCGTGTCGAACTCACGGGTCATCAGCCTTGTCAGACGGGAGCTTGCCTTCCAATCGATATCCCTGAACCGATCTCCAGGGATGAACTCCCTGACCGATCTGAAATCGGACCTGTAGGTTCTCGCATACCTTGCATGGGCTTTACCGGTAATATTGAACTGCTTTCTCCGGGACATCAGGTGACCAAGCGCCAGCTCCTCCCTGGATGCCTGCACGTGGAGCTCTGTTGAGGGGCCAAGCACGAGGTCACGTGTGAAAAGTCCCCTGGCCTCAATGATGGTCAACTTCATGGGAGGATATCGAAAATACCCCCTCTCCTGGGGAGTTACACCGTACGTCAGGGAGAAAGGTTTTTCAGGGTGCACCGTCCCTCGAAGCAGCGTATCCCCCGATGAGAGGAGGAGCTCCCTTGGAAGGGCCTCTGAAGCATCGATCCCTATCGTCTCGCTGGACCTGATCTCAAGCCTGATATTGACCTCGGAACCCTTGTGGGCCACCTTCTCCAGGACCTCTCGATAGACCCCCAGCTCCATCCTGTTCTTGAGGGAGTCGAATTCCAACCTTCGGTACATGAGATAGAACAGTATCGTAGCCCCTGCAAATGTGATGATCAGATTCGAATAGAGATATGAGAATATGAAGAAGACCGCTGCCAGAGCGCCCAGTATCCTCCCGGTATGTGTGAATCGAACCCCCATCAGCCTTCCCCCACGACCAGATCATCCTGAATGGTCTCGGTCCAGTCCTGGCCGTTCAGGGAGAACACTAGGACGTGGGTTCCCTCTTCCACGGAGATCCTGAGGGGCAGGGCCACAGATGAGTGGGCGGTCAGATATATCTGAAAGAAAACACCCTCAGCTGCCGTGAGGTCTGCGGTCAATGGGTCCCCCTCAAGCGGGGTCCACTGGTCGGGAGAACCTATCTGAACCGTCACGTTCAGCTCCACGTTCGATCCTCCCTGGTTGACCAGCCCAAGCGTAAGGTCCAATACACCGGAACCCTCTAGCCCGGCAGGCATCTCGAAAGGGCCGATGTCGGGACCGGCGATGAAGAACTGCAGGGATGGATCTTCGATGGATACCAGATCGTTTTCCGAGAATACCCTCACCCACAGGTGAAGGTCCCGGTACATCCGTTCACCCCGGAAGAGCAGAAGTTGGAGCTTGTACGACCCGGGTTGGTCTATGGTGAAGTTACATGGTATCTCGAGGGTGCTTCCATCCTTGACCTGGATGCCCAGGCTGGGCCGATTGACCGTTGAGAGGGTCAGATCGTTCAGCGAGGAGACCGTTACGTTCTCGGCCGTTGGATCTATTGAAAGGACGATGGTGAAGTTCATCGTCCTGTGTTCGTGATTGCCCACGCCGATGAATATGGATCGAGGCTCTCCCACGATAAAATTCCGTGGATAATCATCGGCCATCCCCCCCGACCCCAGAACGTAGAACTCCGTGAAGGCCTCTCCCTCCCTGGGGACCACTATGATGTATATGAGCATCCCAACCGAGAGGAGCATCATAACGACTATCCCAACGGTCAATACCTTATCCGCGGTCGAGTGGTCCCTGGGCATCTCGATATCGATCACTATCTCGAACCTGTCCTCCAATGGAAGGAGTCCCCTTCTCCTTACGGCCACAATGGACGTGATGATGATGAAGCCGTACTGGGTGACCAGTATGGGAACGAGTCGGATCCCCAGGTGATCCGGATCCCAGTCATACGTGTAATTGAGTATCAGGCCCAGGAGAGGTGTGATGGCGATGGAAAGCCCAAGGGCCAGGGCGACCCTCTCAAGTCCATCCAGCCCCTTCTTCTCCCTGACCTCCTCTTCCGAATCGTCGGTCTCATCATCCCTGGGCCTTGAGAGACCATCATCCGCTTCAATTGAGATCGGTTTCTCGGGATACAGGGCGCTGATGAGGGCGTATCCGGGAAAGAAGAGAATGAAGGGGAGCCCCAGTATGACCCTCAGTGCCCCCGCATTCGGTATCAACACTATAACTATCACGAGCAAGGTCGAAAGGACCATCATGGCATATAGGTCGAGGGGCCTCTCCCTGACTTCAAATTTCATATCTGTATGAAGTGAGATGTATTTTGGCTTATATTGTTTGTGCTCCCGATCACGTCGTGGATCGTATGGGCATCTCCTCCTCTTTGAGTTTTGAACCCCACGCAGTAGACCTTGTAAGGGCAAAAGAGATACAGTCTAACTTTGACATATGAGTGATAATTATGTGCCAAAGTTAGGCCTCTCCCAACATTGACCGGCTAATATCCTAATCTATCTGTCAATGTTGGGATTCAGATTATTTTAGATCTATCAAAGTTGGGATCTATCAAAGTTGGGAGACATCAGAATTGGTTATTCAAGGGGGGGCTCAAGTTTACAGCGGAAGCCCCCCCTTCGGACACAACCCAGTTGGGCTGTGCCCATGACAACGCACTCACGTTTTTCTTTCCGAGCCTATCCTGATAAATCACCTGTTTTTATATAAACGAATTGGAGCTATTCGTCAAATTGATAATTAGGATTCATGCCCTTTCCCTGATAAGCTCAAGGACCGCCTCCAGGTCGGGATACCGCTTCAACTCCTTTACTCCCAGGACCGGGGTCCCCTCCACGTTAAGCTTCCTGGGAGACCCACGGATGATCAGAACGGACTCCTTGCCCGTTACCCTTGATATGTCGGCCAGTGCCTTTCCCTGTCCGGTGAGGTCCAGTCTCGAGCCCACCGACGTCAGGAGAAGGGAGGGCCCTTTCCTTGCAAGGGCATCGAAGGGGCATGATATTGTGGGTATTACCTCCATTCCCAGGGTTTTCAGGTGCTCGAGTATCTCCCGTTTATTTCCATCGAGGAGGTCGAGCTGGTCCCTAATCTGCTGCAGGGATGTGGAATACCTGAAGGGATCAAGAGGCCTGATCAGGGCGACTCCAAGAGCGCGCTCCAATCTGAGGGCCACATCAATATCGCATCCCATGCCACTCTCGTACAGCTGGATCGCCTTGCGGGACACTCCTGCGATCCCCGCCATGGCGCCCAGGGAGAGGTCCAGACTTTCCCTGCGGTACCTCATCAGGTCCCCGTTTATGGCCACACAGTGTCCGCCGTGTATGAAGAATACCAGAGGGGGGACCTCCTCGGCAAGATACTGGTAGAAGGTTCCCATGGTGATCAGTGTTATACCATATCTTAGATAGAGGACACCGTCCTGATACTGCCCGCTCCTGGAGGAGGGAAGGATCAGGATGGGGGCGGCGGAGAGCGTATTGCCCAGGACCTTCAGCTCGTTCGATCCGGACCTGTCGATCCCACCTGGCGAGGTCAGGGTCTTCAGCAGAAGGAGGTCCTCATCCCGCCTGCTGATCAGGTCGTAGACGTTCTTCCCTGGTTGGACCATTCTGGAAGTGGTGAAACCCGCTTTGTTCAGGATGGAGACGACGGCCTCCATCATCTGGGATCGGTTCATGAGCTCCTCGAACATTGGGATAAGTGATTGATTAAAAGAACTTTTCCCGCCCCGGCGGCCCTGGATGGTGGGACATCGATCCGAGAATATCAGCCAAATAGGCCAAGATATCGCTTGGCTCTTAATTGTCTGGCCTTGGAAAAATCAGAGATTTTTCCGGCTCTTTTATTTATTCTGTTAACGTTGATTATTGGAATAAATAAATTGTTGATATCAGCCAATTAGGCTGGGATAATGCTGATCTCTTAATTGTCTGGCCTTGGAAAAATCAGAGATTTTTCCGACTCTTTTATTTATTCTTGTTAGAGTTGCTTAGCCGAATAAATAAAAGAGTGTTGCAGAGGATCTCGGAAGAGAGGATTGTTCAGCATATTGGAGTGATACACCTAAAAACAAGTATACTCCTCTGCAACGAAGTTCGTATAGCGAGTTGCATGGGGCGATGTTCCATACAACATGTCGCCATCGCCTTGCTGATAGATAAACATTACCTATTTATAACAACAGATAATAGGAAAATGTATATATCGATGCCTTTTATCGAGCAAAAACCCCGGAGGGAGAAACATGAAAAAAGACCTCATTTCAGTGCTGGACCTGGAAAAGGACCTTGAGGATATCATCAAGCTCGCAAGGACGATGAAGGGGGAGACGAAAGACGGGCTCGAGATGGAGCTGTTCAAGGGTGAGACGCTTGTCATGATCTTTGAAAAGCCCAGCCTCAGGACCAGGGTCTCCTTCGAGATCGGTTTCACCCAGCTGGGAGGAAGTGCACTGTACATTTCGCCAAATGAGATAAGCATAGGTAAAAGGGAATCCGTGCACGACGTTGCCAAGGTCCTCTCCCGATTCGCCGACATGATCATGTACAGGGCGTTCGACAGCGGTAACATGAGGGAACTGGCAGAGCACGCTGATGTCCCCGTGATCAACGGGCTTGATGACAGGGAGCACCCCTGCCAGGCCGTGGCCGATCTTCTGACGATGACCGAGCATCTGGGAGACCTGAAGGGTAAAAAGCTCGCCTGGGTAGGGGATGGGAACAACGTCCTTCACTCTCTCCTGCTTGGAGGCGCGATCCTTGGAATGAACGTAACCGCCTCATGCCCCGAGGGATATGGGCCGGATCGGGAGATAGTGGCCGAGGCGAAGCGTATCTCCGATGGAACGGGGGCCGTGATCGACATAGTGACAGATCCAAAAGAGGGTGTCGCGGAGGCCAATGTGGTCTACGCCGATACCTTCGTATCCATGGGCGACGAGTCCAGTAAAGAGGAGAGGCTCAAGATCTTCTCCCCCTATCAGGTCAACATGGAACTGTTCTCAAAGGCCAAAAGTGACGCTATTTTCATGCACTGCCTGCCGGCCCACAGGGGCGAGGAGGTCACGGATGAGGTTATGGACTGTTCCAGGTCCGTGGTCTTCGACCAGGCGGAGAACAGGCTTCATGGACAGAAGGCAGTTATGGCCAGGATCGCCGGGAAACGCTAGCTTGAGTACTCGAGCTCCCAGGTCCGGATATCATCCGGGGAATCCAGCCCCACGATCGCCATCTTGGCGGGCTGTGGCTGGAGGTTCATCATCTTCTGGAAATCCGTCTGGGACTGCCAGGTCGAACCCTGTATCAGATGCATGCCTCGGTAGTTCGTGTAGCCGAACCGGTGCACGTGGCCCGAGACCAGGATATCCGGCGCCTCACGCATTATCAGCAGGTCGACATCCTCGGGGGCAAGCTGGTTCCTCATACCGTATGTGGGTCCGAAATGCCTGGACCGAACCATCTCCCTCATGCCCTCCACCGGGGTCTCATAAGTGACATCCTTGAACTGTGTGACCATATCATCCAGAGACTTACCATGGAATCCTGTCACCCTCACGCCCGAGAGGGATATGAAGGCGGGGTTGGAGAGAAAGTGGAGATGGTCGTTGTAGAAGTATTCCTGATACTCCCTGGGTATGGGAGGTTGAGGCTCTGCGAGCCTCACCGCATCGTGGTTCCCCGGGAGCAGGATGATCTCAACGTGAGAGGGGATGTCCGACATCGCCTCGGCAAGCATCTCATATTGTTTGCCGATATCCTTGCATATCAGATCTCGATCCTGATTCGGATATATGCCTATGCCATCCACCAGATCACCGGCGAATACCAGATATTTCACACACCCACCCTCCCTTTTTCCGATCGATGCCCCCACCTCTCCTTTCAGCCACCTTACCATACGGTCCCACTCCTTTCTGAGGAAATTGACCGACCCTATGTGGATATCCGATGAGAATGCCGCCGTTAGTCCCCTGATCTCAGAGGTTCTCCGCTGATAATCAAAGGGTAGGTCCGCCTTGAACACCTCATCCGCAAATATGATCCCCGATGGCCCCCTGTCATCCTTCTTGAACTTGCCCACTATCCCGATGACCTCGTCATCGACGACCTTGTTGTTGAATATCTCCTTGTTCTTCGAGATCAGGACCTTGACAGAACCGGTTGGATCCTCCAGATCGAACATAATGTGGCCATTCTTGGAGGTCCTGAGCTCCATGACCAGGCCTATGACCCTTGTGTGCTCATCCGATGGCTGAAGGGTTCCAGCGTCCTCGGTAGGTATCAGCTCACCATATTGGGTCCTCAATATATTCCTCAAGGTCCGGTATCTATCCAGGAACAGCCTGCGAAAATCCTCGATCTTGCCCTTTGAGCCCATATGTTCCACCGGATCAAAGAGGATCTTTACGTCCCCATCATATTCGGCGGCCAGAGGCCTGGGTTTCCCCCCTACCCCCTCCTTGATCAGCGGCCTGGCCACGGACGAGAGGGTAGACCTCCTCAACGAGGTCGTCCTCTTGACCAGTTCGCTGACATCCCCAAGTTCAGGCCTTAAAAGGTCAGTGCCGGGGGAGGCCCCGGGTAAAAGGTCAGATACGGGAGCGACATCGTCTCTTTTTTCTATGGTTTTCGGGATCGATATGCCGCCTGATGTTCCCGATGACATCTCTCCTCCCTCAACGGCCACCTCCTGATCCTCACACGTTCTCGCCTTGATGTCCCGGTGAAGTTTCTTACCCGGTTCCGATCCCTTTACGGAGGGATGGGATGCAACATCTATTCCCACGCCCCGCAGATCATCTATCCCTATGAACGTTGGAAATGATGCCCCATCCTCCAGATGCGAGATGAGCTTCTTTGCCATATCGTCGTTATCCCCAAGGGCCTGGGCCGCCTCGGGTACAAGGAAATGGTTGAACCTCAGAACATCACTGACTATGGGCATCTGTTCCAGGTACCAATAACATATAGTTTTATCTTTCCCCGGGGGGCTCCGAAGGTATAACCCCCCACAATGCGACCCATGTCGATGCTGCCATCGCCGTAAGACATTTGCCCGTTATGTATGTCAAAATCAACATTTTGTCCGACAATTTAATATACGTCCAACAGTATCCTTTTTTTGTCGGACAGAAGGCAATGTAGATGACCAGTGAAGGGAAGATCACCATCCGCCTAACACCGGAACAGGGTGTGGCCCTCGATTCACTTGTGAACGAGGGGAGGTTCAAGAACAGGTCCAGGGCTGTAAGGGCCGCTCTCGACCTGCTTGTGGATGGTCCAGATGAAGAGGAGGACAACCATACCAATGTGGAACTCCCCTCCAACATCCTCTCAACGCTTGGCTTCCTTGTCTCCATCGGTTACTTCGACAGCTTGGATTCAGCGGTGAGACAACTTGTCAGGGATTCGTTCTACAAGCTGGACCTCCCGGGGATCAAACAGCAGTTCGAAACGGTGGAGGAGATAGATATGGAAGTATCTGCAAGAAAGATGATCGATGATCAGCTGTCCGGGATAATAAGTAAATAACGCTTTCCGGGAAACTTATCCGGGCATGGGATGCACCCCGCGGTGAGGCTTCTTGCCAATACCCGCGGAAACCGGATAAACGATCCCAAACGGACCAGGGCATCTGGGGGGGTGCCCTGGTCCATAAAACATCCGGCAGTATTCAATATCACAGCCGGTATCGGGTACCGATGGATGAACCGGTAAAAAATGCATTATTGGCCTGGATCTCGGCGGACGATCAACTCGTGGACGAGGTGAGGGAGCTCTCCAGATCAGCCGGCTATACGATAATGGAGGAGGTCCGCCAGAATAGAGATGAACCGGACCCGAGGTTCTACCTTGGATCTGGCAAGGTCCTCGAGCTGCCGGGCGATCTGGACCATCTGATCATTCCAAATGACCTGACGCCCTCCCAATCGTTCTCGATCCATACTGCCACGGGCTTAAAGGTGGTTGACAGGGTAAGGCTGATACTGGAGATCTTCAAGAAAGGGGCCACGAGCCCCGAGTCGAGGATCCAGGTCGAGCTGGTCGACCTACACCATCAGCTTCCCATCGTAAGGGAATACGTTCACAGCGGAAAGCTCTCGGAGAGGCCGGGATTCATGGCTGGAGGGGAATACAGGGTAGATTACTATTTTCACATGATCAAGAGGAGGATGGCAAAGCTCAGAAAGGAGCTTGGAAAGATATCCGAGAGAAGACAGGAGGCCAGGGCCCTCAGGAAGAGAAGAGGCGCCCATCTGGTATCCCTTGCGGGCTACACCAACGCAGGGAAATCCACACTTCTTAACAGGCTGATCGCGGACAGCAACATCGAGAAAAGAGGGGAGGTGGGGGATCACGTGTTCACGACCATCTCCACCACCACAAGGCGGATGGTCGGCCCAAGGAACTGCCTTGTCACGGACACCGTTGGATTCATTCAGGGCCTCCCTCCCTGGCTCTTTGAGGGGTTCCTGTCAACGCTTGAGGAGGCGTTCCTCTCGGACATCATACTGCTCGTCCTGGACGTCTCTGACCACGAGGATGAGGTATCCCGAAAACTGGAGAGCTCCATGAGGATACTCTCCGAGGGGGAGACGTCGGCCAAGATCATCCTGGTCGCGAATAAGATCGACAGGATAGTGGATGGGGCGCAGGTCGATATGGACCATCTGCTGGGGATGATCCCGGAAGAGCTTTGTGGCATGATAACCGACCACATTGAGATATCGGCCAGGACAGGGGAGTCCCTTCATGACCTCCAGACGAAGATCGAGAGCCTGCTTCCCCCCCTGTTACATGTTGAATTGGCCATACCGCAGAACGAAAAGGGCTACTCGATCCTTTCGGAGATCAGGAAGGCCCATCCGAACCTTGAGGTGAACCACGTGAACGATGAGATACGGGCGTCCCTGCTCACCGAGGAGAGGTGGGCGAGATCTCTGGGCAAGCTGGTTGAAAGCAATGGAGGCTCGGTAAAGATATCAAAACTGAACGACCAGAATGAAGGGGACCAACATTCGACATCGTCAGATGATGGAATCAACACCGGCTGTATATTACCGTGATATCTCCGGGTACAATGGGATCATTGCTTCTATCACCTCCAAAAAGATAATAAATAGT
This sequence comes from Thermoplasmata archaeon, assembly GCA_023145185.1. Taxonomy (GTDB): domain Archaea; phylum Thermoplasmatota; class Penumbrarchaeia; order Penumbrarchaeales; family Penumbrarchaeaceae; genus JAGLEG01. The sequence goes on along the minus strand of JAGLEG010000589.1, from coordinate 314 downwards.
ATCACACTGGCCCGAGGGTATCGGACATATTGGGGTGAACCAGGCGACACGGCAACATATATGGCGATCTCACGATGCATTTTCGGTGATCTTGAATGTTCAACACCACGGTATTTCGCAACCTCGATGACACCTATAAAAGGGCCCCTGTCCTGAACTTCTCGGGAAAGGATAGGATCGTCATCTTCAGCGATCTCCACATGGGCGACGGGGGCAGCACCGATGATTTCCTGCTCAACTCCAATCTCTTCAAGCATGTCATGGAGAGATACTACCTTGAGAGGGGGTTCAAGCTCATCCTCAACGGAGATGTT
>JAGLEG010000588.1 GCA_023145185.1 Thermoplasmata archaeon | reverse complement strand
CCGGCCCGGCACGTACATGTATACGGCCAAGGCGGAGGGTTTTGAACCCCTTGACGGCAGGTTCGTCCTGGAGGAGGATGGAACGGCGAGATTGGGGATCGTGATGAAGCCCATACGGGAGGAGGAACCACCGAAGAGGGTACCGGTCTACGGTAAGATAATGGGCCCCGAAGGTGAGCTGGTGGAGTTTGCCCTGGTCACGATCTTCCCGGCCATGATACGGGAGCCCGGGATAAACGAGGACCCCGAGGTCAATGCACCGGAGGATGGGGTAATGCCTCCCGAGAGGATCCCCGAGCCGAGAACGCTGGAGGTCGAGGGAGGGGAGTTCAAGCTGGAGCTCGCCCCCGGGATGTACGAGGTGTTCGTGGAGGCCAGGGGCTATCAGGAGTTCTGGTCGACCTACGCGATACGCGGCCAGGAGCGTTTCTACATGGAGATACTGCTCATGCCCTTCGAGGAGAGGCCCGACAGGGGCGCCAGCATATCGATCAAGTACCTGGACAAGAACAGCGACGGCAACCCCGACCACATCCACATCGAGGTGGATACGAACCACGACGGCGTCCTGGAGATACTCTTTGATTACAAGGACGTAAACTCCGACGGCAATCCCGATTCGATGATCCTCGAGATGAGTGAGGGAAATGGTGAGCTGATGGAGCTCCTCATGATGCTCCTTGAGATGTACCAGTTCGATGGGTTCGATCAGGGCCCTGTCCCGTATCCGGATGAGTCGTGGCCAGATGGAGAACGGGACCCGGAGATGTGGCCCAACGAGGAGTGGGACGATGAGTCGTGTGGGGACATGGAAGGGTACGAGGACCTGCTCAAGGACCTGATGGATGGGGAAGGTTTCCCCGGACAGGACCCCGACGACGCAGCAATGGACCCGTCCGATCCAGAGGGTGACATCCACCGAGATAGTGCTCCCGAGGAAGACACCCCCTTGGATGAGGACGGGGTTGTGAACGATTCCGGCGTCACGGATGCCGGATCAAAGGACGACGGCAGCGGATACACGGAGATGGCCGCAGCTCTCCTGATCGTGGGCGCGCTCTCTCTGGTCCTTCTCCTGGTCCTCATGGGGCTCAGCAGGCGTAGAAGGAAGTAAGGGTGACGATCAACAATAATATGGGTGATGGGTCTCCATCACCCGGATGGTCCCAATTCGGGGTGTAACACCCTCTATATCAGCACTATGGGTTAGATATTAATATCCAATACTCCGTTTTACGGGGGCCGTGGGGGATATTGATGAAAAGGGAAGAGTTACTCTATCCATCCAATCTGCTGTCCATGTCACGTATCGTTCTGCTTCCCCTCCTTTACATTATGCTCTTTCTGGACCAGTGGATCCCGTTCGCTATCACGTATGCCATCCTGGGGTCCACTGATTACTTCGACGGCAAGGTCGCAAGGAGGCGCAACGAGATAACAGAGCTGGGCAAGAAGCTCGACTCCTGGGCGGATGTCATATTCTACCTCTCCTCGGCCTTTTTCCTCTATCACTTCCAGAGGGAGG
>JAGLEG010000587.1 GCA_023145185.1 Thermoplasmata archaeon | reverse complement strand
AAAAGGATGAGTGGACCGGTCGGGATTTGAACCCGAGGCCTCCTCGTTGCAAGCGAGGCGATCTACCGAGCTGATCTACCGGCCCAAATATTCGCTGTCAGTTGGGGCACAAAGGACCTTTGGTATTTGAAAGTTTAGGATATTACTACTCCTCTCCAGCCTTCTGTATGATCTTCTTGGCAACAGTTGGGTTGACCCCCTCGATCATCATCAGGTCCCGTGGGATGGCCTCAGCAAGCTCTTCTTTCTTCCTGTAGCCCATCTCGTAGATGCCCTTCGCCCTATCTTCAGAGATATCGAAATCGAACATGAAATGGAGTATGATCTCATTCCTTTCGGGGTCCTGGGACACCGGGGGAAGGTCCTCCACGTGTTTATCGGTATCAACATCCTCCACAGGAGGCTCCTCTTTTGGCTCCTTCCTGGAGAACCACTTCTTCCAGAAAGGTAACTTCTCCTCCCTATCCACCACCATCTCCTCATCTTCCGAAGCTTCCTCAGTTGGTCCTTCCTCCTTTTCGACCTCATCTTTTACAGGGGGCAGGGCCTCTTTTGGCTCCTCCTCTTTGCCCTTTCCCGGGGGGAGGAGGTCTGGCGCCTTCCTGGACTTGGGCTTTGGCTCGGGCTTGACAGCTTTTTTCTTCCTTTCATCCTCGGGGATCGCAATGGTTCCAAAGGATAGGGCGTCCTCCTCTATGCCGACCCAGGTCCTTTGGGAAACCTCGGAAAGCTTCTGCCTGGCATCATCCTTTTGATCCGCCCCGATCTTAAGGTCTATCACCGAGGCTATGCACGCAAAGAGCACAAATCCGAAGTACCCGAATATGAAGGCCCCCACACTACCAGCTATCAATTTTGTGAGGTTTCTAACCAGAGCCTCGGTGGGTTTGGGCAGGCGGTCATCGCCCTTTGATACTTCCAGATGCATTGCCTTTTTTCCAGGGGTCCTTCTTCCGTCCGATTCCAGGATGGTGAAATATATTGAAGATAATGCCAGAGAGATGATCGTGTAAGGTATCATGGCCTGCCAGATCGGCGCCATTCCTAACATCGAGGTGGTTGGCAAAATGGACTCTGCCAGGAATCCTACCATGATGCTCAGGGGGTTCGCGTTCATCAACCCAACGATGGGGAGGAAGGAGATAACAGAGATGATCACCCCCAACAACACGAGATCGATGGCCATGGCAATGGCCCTTCTCACCCAGTTCTCCTTCAGATCGTCCCTGTAATATTCGAGTATGGAGTGTTTGGCCATGAAAGAACCCCTACAGTAGGATATAATTCCTGAAATCCCTCTGTCTATTAACTTTTTTCTACCTGGCCGTGGACCCCATATCCCTCTGCTTGAAGGGGTCCATTTGAATATTGTGGGGTGGATCCCTGGGTAAAACAATAGAAAATCTTTAATCCATTGCCCATATTAAGAATGAGGCCTGCAATATGGAGCTCCCTTTCTTTACGATATCCGACCTCGAATTAGAGGGAAAGACGGTAGCGATGAGGGTGGATATCAACTCCCCCATCAACCCGGATACCGGTCAGATACTATCGCTCAAGAGGATCAAGGAACATGTCAGGTCGATCAAGAGGCTCCCACAATGCAAACTGGTCCTTCTCGCACATCAGAGCAGGCCCGGAAAGAAGGACTTCACCTCGCTTCGGGAGCATGCCCGAGAGCTATCCTCACTCCTTGAGAAGAGGGTCGATTTCATTGATGACCTGTTCGGGGATACGGCCCTGAAGGCTGTGGGGGAGATGAAGGTAGGCGATATCCTCCTTCTCGAAAACACGCGGTTCTACTCCGAGGACGTATCCCTCAAGGACTCCTCCCTGGCAGTCCAGGAGAGCACCCATATCGTGAGCAGGCTCGCCCAGAACATTGATATCTTCGTGAACGACGCCTTCTCGGCACTGCACAGGTCCCAGCCATCCCTTGTGGGCTTTTGCAACATCATACCCAGCTGCGCCGGCCCATTGATGGAGAAGGAGCTCAAGGCCCTTGTAAGGGTTATGGACGACCCGGAGAGGCCCGCCGTTGTGATACTTGGAGGATTGAAGGTGGACGATTCCATAAACGTCGCCGAGAACCTTTTGGATGCGGGGTCATGCGACACCATCCTCACAACGGGTGTGGTTGGCAGCATGTTCCAGTGGGCGGACGGATACGATCTGGGAACGCCCAACGTGAATTTCATAAGGCAGGAGATCGCCAGTACAGACGACCTCCTTGATCGGTGCAAGCGCATCATGAAGAAGTTTCCGGGGAAGGTGATGTATCCCACCGATATGTCCCTGAACGACGGGGGTAAACGAAGGAGGATAAAGCTCTCCGAACTACCTGCGAATGCTCCGATCTACGATATCTCCATCGATACCATCGTCAGGTACTCGATGATAATTGACGGTGCCAGGACCATAATTGCCAACGGACCTGCGGGGGTGTTCGAACTGGAGGCGTTCAGGGAGGGGACCGTTGAGATATTCAAGGCGATCAACCGATCCAAGGGGTTCTCGGTTATGGGAGGGGGGGAGACCAATGCCGTTGTCACGCAGGAGAGGCTCAGGGATATCGATCACGTTTCAACCGGTGGGGGGGCCCTGATCAATTACCTGTCGGGGAAGGAGATGCCGGTGTTGAAGGCATTGAGGCTCTCAAAGGAGAAGTTCAAGGATATGGTGGGGGAAGAGCCGGAAGAAGAGGAATGATATTCAACGAACGGTTTATGTATCAAATCACTTTTCCTATTTTGCTAACTGCATGCCACTGTAGCTCAGCCTGGTAGAGCGTCTGATTCGTAATCAGAAGGCCGTGGGTCCGAATCCCATCAGTGGCTCCATTCTATCCTCTGTTAGCATAAGCTAAATTCGGATAGAATAACCACAGAGGGATTCGGACCTGGGGTCCGATCTTTGGAAAATGCGGTCTATGTGGATATGAATTAGAGCATTTTCCAGACCTACTCTTGGATTTGGATTTGATATTGCTCATCCACTCGCAGGATCCCATCAGTGGAGATGAAAATCTCAGTATCATTTCAGATAAAATAGGGATTCGGATCAGAGATCCGATCTTCCAGGCGATAGATATAAGGCCATCCTGAAAATAACCGGGACGATGATCTACTGGTTACTGGTCGCAACCGGCGGTGCCATCGGAGCCCTCCTTCGATACGGTGTCGGCAGAGGGGTCGAAGCGCTGGGAGTAGCATTTCCCTGGGGAACGCTGACAGTGAATCTCCTTGGCTCCTTTCTGATCGGTGTGGTCATGTACGGCTCCCAGGAACAGGGGTGGTTCGACGATAAGACCAGATTGTTCCTGACGGTGGGGATCCTTGGAGCTTTCACAACCATGTCCACGTTCTCGTATGAGAGCATCAAAATGATGGAGGATAAGCAGCACCTGTTGTTCATAGGCTATGTCCTGGGAACCGTTGTACTGGCACTACTTGGTGTTTATCTCGGAAGAGGTCTCGTCCTAATGGGGGCCAGACCCTGAACGACCTCTCATGGATCCACACGGGTACCTGTAATTGTCGGTTTTCGTATGCGATCTCTCCATTCACATAGTATCTGTCATGTTGATCGTGAAAATCAGCATATTTTAACAGGAATATCCAAAATATCGGGTATTCTTATCGCAAATGCTTTATTAGAGTATTCAATTATTAAACATATTGGGGATGGTCTATTGCATCGAAATAAATCATATTCGTTACTATTGGTCTTGGCATTGACATCTGTAGGGTTATTGGGCCTGTTGGCCACACCTTCAGGAAACCTTGTAGAGTCAGCAGGAGCTGGAAACACGAGGGCGTTCGCAGGTGGAGATGGATCTGTCGGGGCCCCATATCAGATATCCGATGTTGACCAGCTTCAGGATATGAGTTCAGACCTCAGCGCGCACTATCTGTTGATCAACGACGTCGACGCATC
>JAGLEG010000586.1 GCA_023145185.1 Thermoplasmata archaeon | reverse complement strand
AGATCAGATCCATCCATTCAATGTCTTGGTCGCTTATGAATTTTTCCTATTAGGATCCAACATCAGTTCGGATGTCCTCAAAAGGTTAGTTTTGGGACATTCCCGCATATCATCATTTGAACGTGGTTTCTACTTATTGAAAATTCACATTAGTACAATGATATTCAAGAGATTCCATCCTCCCTGAACTTGGAGATGGATCGATTATTAAAATAAAAAAAAGGGCAGGTGAAAACACCTGCCCCAAATGTTCTATTGTTTCTCAACTATAGGGCCACTGGAGGTTCCATCCCTTCGGGGATCTCCTCGGTGGGCTCATCGGGCATCGGAGGCTCCTCCATTGACGGCTCCTCTTCCTCTGCAGGAGCTTCCTCCTCGGCGGGTTCCTCCCCTTCTACAGGAGCTTCCTCCTCGGAGGGCTCTTCTCCTCCTTCAGAATCACCATTCTGAAGGTCAGACGAATCTACCGATTCGTCGAGATCCTCAGGGGGTGCGAGCCCCTCTTCACCTTCATCCAGCGACTCCTCGCCTTCTTCCTCACCCTCCTCCGGAGGCACCTCATCTTCCATCGGCTCCTCCTCGGGTTCCTCTTCCTTGGGTTTGATGAACAGGAGCGCCACGGCGATCAGTATGAAGATCACCATGACCGCGTACAGGATAATGGGCACTGTTGTCCCCATCAGCTCTATGGAAGCCTCCAGATCCTTCGCCTGATCTGCCGATTCCCCCACGGAACCGACGCCGGTATCAACCTTCTCGTAGTACACATCCACATAGGGATAGTTGTCCATCAACATCTTGGCCATGTTCCATTTCATCAAGCCCTCGACCTGCACGATCGTCGCAGTTGCCTTTGCAGCCATTATCGCCTTTGTTTCCGCATCAAAGGTTATGCTGAGCTCCATCGCGGGTTTAAGGCCGTCAGCGACCAGAAGGGAGCGTCCCAGGACCGTGGCTTTCATGACGGCGTATGTTGCCTCGCCTTCCACGAGGGCAGAATCCATCGCAACAGCCTCGAAACCTCCGGGGAAAGCAGCCTCGGGGTATAGTGCCCAGGCGACCACCTGATAAGTCATGCCGAGGCCCACAAGCGTATTGGCCGTCGGCTCGAAGGTGATCATGGGCATATCCACGGTCTCGTTCTCCAATGCTATGTCGAACGACATGTCCAGTACAGAACCCGTCGGGATATCAACATCCCACATGTAGGTCAGGTTCAAGGTCATATTCGAATAGATCGGGTCGAAGAGCGATCCGCTGAGATCGGTGTTGTACCACGAGAACACCGCAGTTGTGCCGTCCACCGACTGGAAGGTCGCATTGGACACGAGCGTCGCTCCTGCGAACTTGACCGCCATCGGGTACACGTTGGAGACGTTGACCATGGGGCCGAAGAGCCAGTAGGTCCCTGTCGGCATTCCACTCACGTACACCTCATGGGTCACCGCATCGATGGTCAGGGTGGACTCATCGTGGGAGAACGGGGTTCCGTTCTCGTACTCCACGTGTGAGGTCACCGTCAGATCGGCCATTGCCTCTCCGTTCGCTACCGACATCACGGTATTGGTCAGGATAAGCTTGTCCGTTCCGAGCATACCCTCCATCTCCGTTGAGCTGTTCATGTTCTGCATGAGGAAGGTGTAGGATGGGGGCACGATCTGGAAGGCCGTATCCCTGACCAGGTCCAGGATCGTTCCAGTATCCGCATCCACGGTGTAGCTGATGTTGCAGGTATAGAGCATCGAGGCTCCCGGCAGGGGTATGGGCTGCCCGAGGATCACCTCGGCCATGTATCCCGGAAGGGGCACCTGCTCCTCTATCCTGTAGACCGCCGCCTGCAGGCCGCTGACCTCTATCTCCTCCACGAGGTTGGCCTCCATGGACATGCCCACATCCCCGTTGTAGAGGAGGAACATTTTCGTGAGGTTGCCTTCAACCACGGGTATTCCAACAGGGAAGGTGAATACGCCGTCCCTCTCGGTGGTGTACTCCATGGTCACCGCGTCCACCCAGAAGGTGGATGTCACGGGTTCCTTGAAGTAGGAGCCGTTCTCGTACTCCATCCATACAATTTCGGTGAAGTTGGCCTCGGAGAAGTCCAGGTTGAAGCCCGTGCAGTTGATCTGCTGAGCCAATATCAGGTCGTACGTTTCGGTGGACCCTGACATGGGGTCGGCCATCGTGAACGACACGTTCAGGTGAACGGTCTTGTTTATCAACGATGTGTCCAGGGGCAGCCTTCGTGCGTTCTGTGCCCTCCAGTTCTTCACATCCTTCTTCACATCCAGGACAATACCTGTGGTGGGCTCTATATAATACCACATATCCAGTGTGGTTGTCCCACCGGAGATATAGGTTCCATTCTCGACATAGATGTGATACACATTTGCTTCAAGAGGCTCGAAAGTCACGTTGTCCACGTGGTCGAACTCGGCGGTCACCTCCATCTGGAATCCATCGTCCCATATCTGAAGGTCCTCCTCTGCCACACCTGACAAGGGGAACATATACTGTCCCGACCTCATTCCATCTGCATGTTCTCCGGTGAATGCATCGAACATGACCGTGACCATGGATGAGAGCGCTGGCACCATATTTCCGGCTCCGTCATAGACATTGGTCGTATCGTCTACTGAAAGCGTACCATTCTCCTCAAGGGTGGTCATGATCTCCCTCTCGACGGTGATCCCACCCAGATCTACGAACTGACCGGTGGCGGGATCGAACATGATCGCGCTACCTGCAAAGCCCGATGTTGAGTTGAAATTGGATGGATACTTCAGGTCCGGCGCATCCGGAACTTCCAACCTCACTGTTACTTTCTTCTGGTAATCGACAATGATGCCCGAGATCGGATGGGTCCATGCTTTCTCCCACATGGTAACCTTCTGAACCACGCCGGGCATCGGCAACATCTGCTGCTGAGCCGGCGACAGGGGGACCTCGAAATCCACCTCTTCACCGTGGAACTCATAGCACTCCACCCCGTCGATATCTTTGGTTCCAATGTAACGGGCCTCAGAATGGTCGAGGATGTTCATGCTGAACACCTGGAGGTTCTCCTCCTTCACCGGTATCGGGAAGACCCAGTTGACGTCATCCTCCTCGGTGTAGGTGTGCTCCCAGTCAGATCCTATCTTCACATTGTAGAGCTGAAGGGATTTGCTGTCCACCTCGTAGTAGTTCTCCTTGGCCAGCAAGGCGACCGGATCCCCTGTCGCGTTATCTGTCCCGGTGATCACCTCATGGACTCTGACCTTTCCGCCTCCGAGGTCCTCCTCGGCCATGATGTGACGGTCGATCATGAAACCTATCTCGTTTACTGATCCCGTGGACGTGTCAAGGGCCTCCAGGCTCCCACCATACGTGATATGTTCGTCATAATCTGACGGGAACTTGGCATCATCGAGCTTGGTCGGAACGGCGACGAACATGAGATATGCTCCGAAACCGCCCAGTACCAGTCCAACTACGATCAGTACCGCAGCTAATATCTTCATTATATTTCCCACTTTAATACCTCCTACCAACTATCAAGGACCGATATACTGTAATATATCCCCATCCGATGAATTACACTACTTGGTATAAATTAATATCCTATTGTAGAAGGCGGTGAAAGGATTATATCCCCATTCCCCATTAGGGATTATCCGTGGGGGCCGTAAAACGTATTTTCTGGAGAAGTTGACCCTGAAGCCGTTGCTCAGGCTATTCCTGATCAAGGAGATCAATGGTCAATCCAATATCAGGAATGATGCGGCCCAGCTCGTTGCGGTCAACCACAACAGCCACCTTGATGAGTTCGTGGTGATGGTCCCGATGGTCACGGGCTCCAGGAGGGCGACCCACTTCTTCGCGGACAAGAAGCACTTCTTCGAGGGGAAGTTCTACTTCAGACTTCTTGCCAAGAGGTTCCAGGCCATCCCGATAGACAGGGGTACGGGAAATGCGGATAAGGCACTCCGGATGGGGGAGAAGTACCTCAACGACGGAGACAATGTAATAATCTATCCGGAGGGGACCAGAGGGCACTCCAACAGGCTGATCAGGGGAAAGGTCGGCGTGGCCAAACTGGCCCTATGGACCGGTCGGCCGGTGATCCCGATAGCAGTCTGGGGCACACACATACTGATGCCAAAAGGGGTCCACAAACCCACCATCAAGAAGATCGTCAAGGTAAACATTGGAGAGCCCATGACCTTCGAGGAGTACAGGGGCAGGGCCGACGATCCGCAGGCTCTTCGAGAGGTTACGGATATGATCATGACCCGTATCGGGGAGCTGCTCGACCAGGAGTACGACCCGGAATTCAGGGGATGAACGTTGGAACTACTCCCACACTATCGAGGGGGTGCCCTTCTTCTTCCCTTGAGAGCTTTTTCGAACCCGTGCCTCCTGCTTACCGATGGCCTTTTCCCGCCTGGCCCGCTCCCCGTCGACGTCATCCACCAGCCTCTTTTCACCCAGGGAGATGAGCATCCTCCTGGAGGTCTCATTCTCCCCGTCGAGGAGTAAACATTTCTGGAACGAGTACACGGCACCGGTCCTATCTCCGATCTGCCGAAGCGCCACCCCCCGGTTTGACCACGCTTTCGAGTATCCCTCGTCCTCATGGATGGCCTTGTCGAAGAATGAGAGGGCACCCATATAATCCTCCTCGAGTATGGAGATGATGATGCCTTTCAGCGTGAGTGAGATCACATCGTGTCCGTCCAACTCTATTGAGCTGTCGATCTCCAGGAGGGCGCCGTGGTAATCCTTCATGGTGAAGAGGATCCTTCCCAGGATGAGATGCGCCCTGGCGTTACCTGGGTCCAACCTGCAGGCGCGGTCAGCCGCCCTCTTAGCCATCTCGATCTTTCCCAGGTCCTCGAGGGCTGATGCCTTTGCCATCCAGAGTTCGGGGTCGGAAAGGTGCAGGACGAGGGCCATGTCAAAGTGTTTCAGGGCCTCATCAAGATCGCCCTTCTCCTTGAGGTACAGTCCCTTGAAGTAAAGGAAGCGGGTCCTGTCCACCGAACCTCTCAGTTCTTTAAGGGCCGATCTCGCCCTTTTAAGATCGCCTCTCCTGAGGTGTGTCAGGAGATCCTGTTCGTGCATGTTCAGGACCCCTCCTTCTGTCTGCCAAAGCTTTCGATGTCAACGGTGAACACGTACCTGATCGGCCTTCTCTCCCATTTGCCCGTCCAGTACCTGCACAGGCTGCACATCTTCCCCGTGTTCACGGTCCACCCGTAGAGCGTCGCGTTCTTTATTGCGGACATCTTCTCGCCGCACACGGGGCAATTGTTCTTCCTGGAAGGGTGGTCCAGGTCCCTGCAGTGGGCGATGATGTCGACCCCCTCGGTGGAGGCAGCGATCTTTCTGAGCCTGCTTGCAGAGAGCTTGAAGTTGCCCCCGTACCTCTCCTTCAGTATGCTCCTGACCAGTCTGTGCAGCAACGTCTGTGATCGAATGGTCCTGGCCTCTGAAAGGATCTCCAGTATCATTTCAGATACCCGAGAGCGGTTTGGGATCCTGTAGCCCCCCTTGGCGGGGCCTGAGCCTTCCATGGTAGCCCTATGGAGCTGAAATTAAAAAAAGCAATCGCATAAATGAGGTGACGATCATATGAGTTTTCTTCTTTTTCTTCTTTGGAAAATATATATTGATCAAGCCCAAAGAAGAAAATCCGCCCACCGAGGATAAATTCGACGATATGGTGGGCAAGGATTTCGAACCTTCGCAATATTAAATATTGACGCTAGAAGGTGAGAGGAGCATTTCTGTAGTTTCTCTTAAGGTAACAATTAATAACGTTGCCATAAACCTTGTAGAACTCGTAAGTTTCTCTCGTCAATT
>JAGLEG010000585.1 GCA_023145185.1 Thermoplasmata archaeon | reverse complement strand
CTGTTCCAGGGGATCCTCAGATCCTGTCAATCTTTCATCATCCAGGTTGATATAACATATATTCTGGGGGATCACATCCTCCATCAACCTGTTTATTGTCTGATACATCAGCGTGGTCTTTCCGCCTCTTCGAATTCCACTTATGGAGATTATATGTCTTTTTTCCATCAGATCCATCAGGGTGTTGAGGTAACCGGTCCGTTCGATCCCTTTCAATGCGGAGATATTCTCCTTCTCCTCCCACCATGGGTTCCAATCGTACAGGATGTCTATCATCAATGTATAATATGGACCTTTCTTTAAATACTTGTCGAATATACTTGACAGTTTTACTGTTTTTTGTCGGATATACTTGACAGTTTGAACGATATGATCGTCAGGTAAAATATATTGATAGAGCCATATTTTGTCGAAACCCATTAATAAATAAGAGCGATAGGACCCCATATGCAGTATCACGTCCTCACCACGGAACGATGCAACCTCAAGTGCACATACTGCGGTGGGACCAGGGATATTCCAGGTGTTCCTCTTGATATCGAATACGATATGAAGGATCTTGCCGATTTCATATCAAAGGACCCGGAGGCCGTGATCGGTTTCTACGGGGGGGAGCCTCTTCTGGCGATGAAGAGGCTGGAGGAGATCATGGACACCGTCCCGGCAAAGGCGTTCACACTCCAGACCAACGGGACGCTCCTTGATGAATTGAAGGATGAATACCTGCACAGGCTGCATTCGATACTGATATCATTGGATGGAGGAAGGGAGGTCACCGACATATCGAGGGGGACGGGGACCTACGACCTGATCATGAGGAACCTTAATGGGATAAGGGGGAGGGGATACAAGGGGGACCTGATCGCCAGGATGGCGTTTTCTGACAACGGGGACATCTACCAGGACGTAACACATCTCCTGAAGCAATTCGATCACGTCCACTGGCAGTTGGATGTGTTCTGGTCAGACCTGGAGGAGAGGGGGGACGTTGATGGATGGTTGAACCGGTATGATAAGGGGATCGCCCGATTGGTCCGGGATTTTGGGGAGGCGATGAAAAAGGGAGAGGTCCTGGGAATCGTGCCGTTCATTCCGATATTTAAAACGTTGCTTACGGGGGAGGGAACCCACATCCGATGCGGGGCGGGGGTGGACTCCTTTGCGATCATGACCTCCGGTTCCATCGACGCGTGCCCGATAGCCCCGGAACTGCTCTATTCCAATATCGGGGATATCCGAAAGGACACCCCGGAGGGTATCAGGGATTCCAGGAGGATCGGGGACCCCTGTACCGAATGTGAGATACTCGATATTTGCGGGGGAAGATGCCTCTACGTGAACCAGACGATGTCATGGGGCAGGGAGCTGTTCGATCGGGTCTGCGCTTCCACAAAGCACATGATAGATGAGCTGGAGAAGCTTGTCCCCCTGGCAGGGGAACTGATAGAGAAGGGAGTTCTACCATCGGATGCGTTCGATTACCCGGAGATCAACAACGGATGCGAGATCATCCCTTGATCTCTTTACCGTTCCTGTTCTTTCCCAGGTGCCTCATCTCGAAGAAGAGGAATACGCCAATAAGCACTGCGGAGCCCACGTCGGAGAACGGTCCGGCCCAGAATATCCCATCCAGCCCAAGGAACAGTGGGAATATCAGCACCGCCGGGATGAACAGTATCAGCTGACGAAGGAGGTTCAACATGATCGACTTGCGCGGCTTGCCAACCGACTGGAAGTAGTGAGAGCTGATTATCTGGAAACCTATGATCGGGAGGGCGGCAAGGAATATCCGAAGCCCCCTGGAGCCCATATCTATCAGTCCCTGATCCTCCGGATTGACAAAGGATATGATCTGCTTGGAGAAGAGCTGAGCTATAACGAAGGTTATGACCACCACCACCGTGGCGGTCACATTTGCCATGACGAGAGCTGACCGGACCCTGTCGTACTTCCCGGCTCCGAAATTGTATCCGATTATCGGCTGAGCGCCCTGGCTGAGCCCGATCACGGGCATTATCATGAACATGGAGAAGGCCATGATTATCCCCATGGCGGCGATCGCATCATCTCCCCCATAGTGATACAGGCTCTTGTTGAGCACGATGATCATCACCACACCAACGATCTGCATGGAGAACTGTGGGGAGCCCATCGCAGCGATGTTCTTCAATATATCCAGCTTGATCTTCAGGTTCTTGAACCTCAATTTCAGGGTGGACCCTTTCCTGAAGTAGTTCATCACCCATATCGCCGATATCACCTGGGCGAGTATGGTGGCGTAGGCCGCCCCCTTGATCCCCATATCCAGCGGGAATATGAAGATGTAATCCAGAATGATGTTGACAACAGCCCCGATTATCATGGTGGTCATGGCCGTTCTGGGGCTCCCGTCCGCCCTTATCATGTTGTTCATCCCGAACCCGATGCCCATGATAGGCGCCCCGATCAGGATGATGGTCATGTAATCCACGGAGTAGGGCATCACTGACTCACTTGCCCCAAAGAGAGCCATCATCGGCTCCAGGAATATCAACCCCAAAATAGAGAGGATGACGGAGACCCCCAGTAAAAGGAGAAAGGCGTTTCCCATGATGTGCTCCGCCCTCTTCCGATTTCCCTCACCCAACCGTATCGATATGGATGCGGTGGCCCCGTATCCGATAAGAAGACCAAACGACATGAACACGATGGGGATAGGATATGCCACCGTGATGCCTGCTATGGCATCGGTGCCCACACCCCTTCCGATGAATATCCTGTCCACTACGTTGTACAGGGAGCTCACCATCATCCCTATCGTCGCAGGGATGGAGAACTTGAGGAGTAGGAGGATTATGTTTCCTTTCCCGAACTGCTCGATCTTATCCATCGCAATGATGCGGAAACGCTACTAGAATAAATTCGTATGGCCAGATATGTCCCCCCCCTACACTTTGGGCTTTATCAGCGTGCCCCAGAGATAGCGGTTCATCAGAATGAAATATCCGATGTTGAACGCCATTATCACGACGGACGCCACCCAGCCCCCGATACCAGCTGTAAGTGCGGCGACCAGGGAGAAGGTGGAGAACACCTCCATCATCGCCATGGTCTTGAGGCACTCCCCGTGGTCCCACCTCCTGTTCCTCATGAGCCTGTGGTCAAAGAATATCAGCAGCAGTGAGAACAGCCCGAGTACAATGTAATGCAATATATCCCCACCAAGCAGGTAGGTGATGGAAAATAGAGCCCCGATGGAGAGCAGTTTCAAGTTCAGTGATATCATCCGGGCCTGGATCGATGCTGTGAACGTATCTCCCTCAACCCGAACATTCAGCCTCTGCAACAACGATGCCTCGTCCATGTCGATGTCCTTGAGGTCCCCCTCGATCATGATCTGATACGCGATCTGTAGGATCAGGTACAACGTTGCCAACACCACAGCGCCCAATAGCATGCTGTCCGTGAAAGGGAAGGATGATATTACGCTGATATCCCCCCCTGCACCGATATATGCGAACGGGAAGAGGAACGAATGGGCCAACATTATCGGCAGGAACTTCCCCGACATCCTCTTGTTGAACACATTGTAAACAAAGCCCAGTGAGGTCAGCAGGACCAGGAATATTATGGCAGTTGGATCCTGAAGCGAGATGACAATGCCGTAGATGAACGATATGACGATCAGGCCCAGGGTCACCTTTCTTCCGAGATGTGCCCCTATCACACCTCTTTGCAAAGGATGGTGGGCCTTGTTCCGGTCATCCACATCGTGTCCCGAGATGTAATCCTCCACCGAGTTGTGCCCGTATCCGCCGTTGTGGTAGAGCCATCCGAATATGAGAAACAGCAGGACCTTGACATCCCAGATCGTGCCCACGGCCAGGGCCGCGGCCGCAGTTGTAATGGTCATCTCCAACGGGCTGGTGTGGCTCCTGAACAGCTGCAGCCAATCTCGGATCGATGCCATTACCTGATGATAGAGGCTATTACTATTTCCGATTTGCTGGTCAACATTACCCCCACCAAAAGATACGGCGATCTTGACCTCCATTACATTGATCAAGGTGAGATAGGCATCCCTGCGATAGACAACGCAGGGGATGATACGAACGGTTCGGGGTCAGGACCAGGTGTTCATTTTAAAATACCGAATGACGTTGGTGTAAGAAGGTGATGTGATGGCACTGGAACAGATCAGGGTAGGCCAGGATAACTTCAGCTACGTCATCTACTGCGAGAGAACGAAAAAAGCGGCGATCGTGGACCCCGGTTTCGACGGGTCCGTACCCATGAAAGCCGTATCAGACAGGGGCCTCTCGCTCGAATACATAATAAATACCCACCACCACGGGGATCACACCTCCGACAATCAAAAACTGAAAGATGCCACCGGGGCGCGCATAGTCGCTTCAAAGATAGAATCGAGGAGGATCGGGTCCGGTGTGGACCTGGAGGTGGAGAACGGCGACACACTACAGATAGGAGATGTTGAAGTTAAGATACTACTTACCCCGGGGCACACGGAAGGGGGAATCAGCCTGATCGTTGATAGCGCCTTTCTGATAACGGGAGATACCATGTTCATAGGGGACTGCGGTAGGTGCGACCTCCCCGGAGGGGATATCAAGGTGATGTTCACATCACTCCAGAGGATCAAGGGGCTCTCCGACGACCTGATCGTATATCCGGGGCACGACTACGGACCCATACCACATGATGCCCTCGGAAACCAGAAGAGGACCAACAAGGTGCTAATGGCTAAAAGCCTTGAGGAGCTCTCCAAAATATAGTGAGATATGTGATCCCACATGCAAAGGTAGAGGATATCTCACTCCAGGAACGATCTGAGCCAAAGGTCGTTTTTACACTTGATCTCGGTATCATTGAGAATGGACTCGATCTCAAGGTCCGTGTACGAACTATGTTCCCTTCTGAGCCGGGCTTCAAAGTCCTTGAGGTTTACCTTCATCTCAGGCTTACCCGACCTATCTATCTCAATCACGATCATCGTCACACCCTACTAGCTTCCTACCATAACTGAATTACAGGTATAGTTTATAAATCCAATGTATAGATGAAAGAAACTATTTCCTTATGCCCGTAACATCGAGAACCGCCCAAATAATGGATTTTATTAAGGGCCACACCGATCGTATCTCAGTAAAATGGAGTGACGCCGAAATCCCACGGCTCCTTGAACATTACATCCACGTCGTCACCAATGGAGAGATGAAGTCGGGTGGATATCATTGAGTAGATGGTGAGATCGTTCCCATCAAGGATGGATTCCGACCTCTCGTAATCGCTTTTCTCGCATTCCATGACTGCTTTTCTGACAAAAACCGTCTTGGTCCCGTCCTTGAGCCCACCCGGTACAAAGGGGTTCTTCCCATTGAACTCCTCAACATCTATCTCAACCTCAAGACGGGGGTCCACGGACCTTACACTGCCCTTTACCCACTTCATAACGACGTGGACCGGTTTGAAGTCCACCACTCCCCCCCGATACAGGACCTTGCACTTGTAGCAGAAGTAGAGTGGCAGCTTCTCCTGGGGATCGCCATCGGAATATCTGGAGGTCCTGCCCATAGGCAGTACAGCGATCTCACAAACGGGACAATCCACCATTGAAAAAACCCACCGGAACTAATAATCCTCCGGATGATATAAATTGTTTACTGCTTAGGTTATAATTTTTTAAGATGTTGATCGGCAGGATATGAGCGATCATACGTGATCAGATCTTTTCGCCGGTCCAGCAGTAGGTACACAGCTTCTCACGCGGGCATCCAATGGCCTTGATCATGTCGTCCAGTCGAAGATAGTAAAGCGAATCAAGCCCAAGGTCCTTCCTGATCCAATCCACCATCTGGCCATATTTCTCGGTATCTGGATCGATATACTCCGACACATCCTCGATGTCGCTGCCCTCCAGGTCCCTGATGGCCTTCCTTGCAGCAAGCTCGTCTATGCTCCTTGTGGAGAGGGCATACCTGCACGGAAACATCAGCGGTGGGCACGCCGGCCTGACGTGAACCTCCTTTACTCCGGCGTTCCGAAGCTTCGCTATCGTGTAGTTCTTCAGCTGGGTTCCCCTGACGATGGAGTCCTCGCAGAGTATTATCCTGTTACCCTTGATGGCGGCCTCGTTCGGGATCAGCTTCATCTGGGCGATCCGGTCACGGTCCGCCTGGGAGAGAGGTGTATACGACCTGCCGTAGGTCTGCGTGTACTTGAACAGGACCCTCCGGAACGGGATCTTGGACTCCATGGCGTATCCGATCGCATGTGAGGTGCCTGAATCTGGAACGCCGCCCACGAGATCGGCCTCCACGTTATCCCTCATGGCGAGGAATTTGCCGCAGTTCTCGCGGACCATCTGGACGTTGATCCC
>JAGLEG010000584.1 GCA_023145185.1 Thermoplasmata archaeon | reverse complement strand
CGGCTGGAACATATGGAAAAAACCGTATCATAGCGTTGATAAACAGTTTTTTCCAATAGATGGGAGCATTTAATGTTATCTCTATTGCCATCGGGATTCGATGTTGGAAAAATCAAAGATTTATCCCACTTGAACATCTTGCGTCAAACTGGCACAAGATGTTCAAGACCAAGGTTCGAATCCCGAAGAAGCATCCTATTTCCGATTACTGTCGTTTAAAAACAATAGGATAGATGCTCCCATCGGGATTCGAACCCGAGTGACCGGCTCGAAAGGCCGGGATGATTGGCCGGACTACACCATGGGAGCGTAGTATTAGGTCAGGATTCGGGAAAAACAAGGTACTATTTAATCATATGCGGGCTGGATCATCTTCGCCTGTGGAAAAGAGAGGATAGCAGGATGAAGGAAAGGGAGAGGGTGGAGATCGGGAGGAAGGGCGTATTACCTCCTTCTTTTCCAACAGAGGAGGAATTCTCCTCCATCTGATCCATGGGCTCCCCCTCTATTATCGTGACACGTGTCATAACGATATCATCAACGGGATGATTGCTTAGAAGAGGCCTGAGGTTACCATAGGTATCGCATCCAGCAATGCTCTTGGCAACGTCAAGTCCCTCGATAACAACTCCAAAAACCGCGTAACCGTGATCTCCGTTATTTTCCATTCGCTCGGAGTCATCCAGTTCGTGCTGTGGGCCGTCGCAAATGTAGAACTGGGATGAGGCGGAATCGGGCTCAGACGACCTCGCCATCCCCACCGCACCGTCTATGTGTGTGGCATTTGGACATATCTCAAGAGGGATCGTTGTGGATGAACCTCCCATTCCATCGTCGTAGGGGTTGTTGTTCCTGGTGTTGGGGTCTCCGGTCTGGGCAACGAAACCTTCGATACACCTGTGAAATGATATACCATCGTAGAATCCGGAGGAGGCGAGATCGGCGAAGTTATCGGTTGTGATCGGGGCCATGTTGTCGTAAAGCTCAATAACGATCTCCCCCCAGCCGGCCACCTCTATCACGGCCAATCTATTGGTAACATTGAGCTCCTGTTGCTCCGTGTAGACAACCTCCTGATATGGGCTGTCCGTCGGTTCCAGGGTCTGGCTTTCGGCTGTTCCACCTCCATTGGAAGGGAGGAAAAGCAGGATGATGGAGATCGACAGGAGGGCCAGAGGTAATATCTTCATCTTATTCACCGTGTATAAAACGCTCGACAATGTCCAATACCATACATCGTTAAAAACATATAGGGCACCGGGTGCTGTCACCGATATATTGGAACAAGAGAGCCAAATGAAACGTATACGGTTATCTTCTCTCCTTTCATGAAAACGCTGTCATGGGGGGCAAGGACCCTGTAGCTCCTCTTTCCAGATGTGATATCCACCAGATGGTCCCTTCCCCTGTATTCTGACCCCTTTACCCGCCCTTTTATCTCAATGCCTTCTCTTTTCTCCATGCATGCCGATTCTGGTCGAAACATCATATCGATCGGCCTATTATCTCCCTTCCATGGTATATCTCCAAGTTCGGAAACAAGCTGGCTTCCATTTCTTTTTATGATCCTGATCGAGTTCATGAGGCCCATGAACTCAGCCGTTCTTTTTATGGTTGGTCTCCAGTATATCTGATCGGGGTTTCCCTCCTCGAGGATCCTGCCTTCGCTGAGGAAACCGATCCTGTCGGAGATGGATAGGGCTTCAGACTGATCGTGTGTGATGTACAGGGTTATGATATTCTGCTCCCGGAGGATCCTTTTTAGATCCTTTCTGAGGCTTTCCCTCAATGACGTATCAAGGGCCGAAAGCGGCTCGTCAAGAAGTATCACCTTTGGCCGCACGGCAAGGGTGCGGGCAAGCGCGACCCTCTGTTTCTCCCCCCCGGAGAGCTCGGAGGGTATTCTAGCGGAATATCCCTCAAGGCCAACCAGGCCAAGCATATCATCCGTTACAGACCTGACCCTTTTCCTGGAAAGGCCCATTGCCCTGGGGCCGAAACCCACATTTCCCTCCACCGTCATGTGAGGGAAAAGGGCGTAATCCTGAAAAACGATGCCAATTTGTCTCTTCTCGGACCTCTCGTGGGTTAGATCCTTTCCATCCAGCACAATGTGTCCAGTGAGGGGCTTGATAAAACCGGCGATAACGTTCAGCAGCGTGGTCTTTCCTGATCCTGATCCTCCAAGAAGTGTGAATATCTCCCTGTCGGAGATGGATAGGTCGATCCCATCCAGTACGTTGCTTTTGGACCCCGGATATCGAAATGAGAGGTCTGTGATGACAAGGCTCAGGCCTTCACCCCCCATTTGATCAGAAAACGATGGGACAGCTCCAGCGCAAGAAAAGATATGAAAGTGATGGACATCATGATCACGGCATAGGCATTGGCAGTTCCGAAATCGCGATTGCTGTAGAATCTATAGAGTGCCACCGGCATCGTTGTATGTTCGGGAGAGGAGACCATGATGGTAGCTCCCAATTCACCCAGGGAGATGGCGAATGTGAATATAGATGCGATGAGAAGCCCGGGA
>JAGLEG010000583.1 GCA_023145185.1 Thermoplasmata archaeon | reverse complement strand
GAGGATAAGACGAATCCACAGATTCGTCGTCATCCTCTTCCAGCACCCGGGCCTCCACTATCTCCTGCGCCTGGACGATCTTGGCGGTGAACTCATGGTCCAGGGTATAGGCCTCCCTCATCGAGCCCAATACCCTGGACATCTGCGAGAGGATGCCCCCTCCCTTGACCCTGGCCGAGACCTCCTCGGGTTCGATGAACTCCATCTCGTTCACCGTGACGGTCCTGGCCCCCCCGGTCAAAAGTATATCGTACTGACCGCGCCTTTCGAGGTCGAGGAGGGTGTCCTTCGCCTCATTCAGAAGCCTCATGATCTCCTCTCCCTCTCCCCTGGTGGATTCCGGGAGGAGGTTCAGCTTGTCGGGATGGTAGACTTCGGCCATTCTTCTGTAGGCTCCCTTGATCTCACGGGAGCCAGCTCCCTTTGGGATCCCCAGAAGCTCATAGAGGTCGACCACCATCTCCTATCCCTCCTTTTCGAAAAGCGTTATTTCCATTGGTGGATGGATATCACCCCTCTTTAGGGTTATCGCTTAAACCGGCCGGTAGGAAGGAACATATATTACCTTGATGTATTCAGCCGGGCCCAATAGATGGTGTTCTCATGAGATCGATCGGCAAGGTAGTGAACTTCTCCTCCTCGGGTTCAATAATCGTAAAGGGGACGTTCGCCCCAAGAATAGGTTCAACGGCAGTTGATAAACGGTCCTCCCCGGTTGGCAAGGTGGTTCGGATCACCGGCCCTGTCAATGGGCCGTACCTGATCGTGAAACCTCTGGGCGATTACCCCGGGGGCCTGATGAGGCTGCTGGGCCATCCAGTATACCTCGGTCAGGAGCTGCAAAGAAGGCCTCGTGAGGGCGGAAGAAGGCCCCAGAGGACGGGGCCAAGACAGGACAGAGGGAGGCCGGAGATACGCGGTGGCGGGGGACGGTCCGGAGGGGGAAGAAAGGGCGATCCCAGGAAGCGCAGGTAGGCCCTCCCGTGTCGCACACGAGAAAGGGTTAATATATTTTGGAATGGGTAATAGTGAGCAAGGGGCATTGGTATGGAAGACATGCAAGAGGTTTACTTTCACGGAACGGCACCCCCGAGCGGGGACCACATGAGCGTGGGTGTTGTTCTGGTAGGGGATGGAGATGAGATGGACCGGGTATCGGGCGTAATATCCTATGCAGGGGACCGGGAGAGGGCGCAGTGGGAGGCCCTTCTCCAGGCAATGGCCCTGGCGGCCAGGCACGGGGTCAGAAGGGTGGTCTTCAAGGGAGATTCCATGACCGTGATAAATTACATGAACGGCTCGACCATCGGCAGGGGCTTTGAGTCCATGGATTACTACAAAATAGCGAGAAAGGACCAGCTTCAGTTCGACCAATCCTTCTTCCAGTGGGTTGACGGGAGCAAGAACCGGACCGCCATTGGGCTGTCCAGGGCCGCCCTGGAAGTATGAGGCCCCCGCAGTTGGCATCAATGGTATGATCGTGGTTTGAAAGCGGAAGTGTATTCAGATGGCCTTGAGAGTATACAACACCGAGACAAGGCGTAAGGAGGAGTTCACCCCCCTCAAGGAGGGGCATGTGGGCATGTACGTTTGCGGCCCTACAGTATACGATAACTGTCACATCGGCCATGCCAGGAGCTATGTGGCCTTCGACGTGATACGACGGTATCTGGAATACAAGGGGCTCAAGGTGACCTACGTTCAGAACTTCACCGACGTGGACGATAAGATAATCAAAAGGGCCCTGGAACAGGGCGTGCCGCCGCTGGTACTGTCCGAGAACTTCATACAGGAGTACTTCAAAGATATGGACCTGCTCAATGTCAGGAGGGCCTCGGTCCACCCAAAGGCCTCCGAGATGATCCCCGATATGATCCACGTGATCGAGGGGCTGATCGGGTCCGGCAACGCCTACGAGGTCGAAGGGGACGTCTATTTCGAGGTCGAGACCGCAAGGGAGAAGTTCGGGACCCTCCGGCACCAGTCGTTGGAGGATATGAGGGACGGGGCCAGGGTAGAGATTGATACCCGAAAAAGGTCCCCCAAGGATTTCGCCCTGTGGAAATCGGCAAAGGAGGGGGAGATATCATGGGATTCGCCCTGGGGGCCCGGGAGGCCGGGCTGGCATATCGAGTGTTCCACGATGTCCACCAAATACCTGGGACCAACGCTGGATATCCACGGGGGGGGCATGGACCTCATATTCCCACATCACGAATCAGAGGTCCTCCAGTCCGAGTGCTTCAACGACAGGAAGTTCGCCCGTTACTGGCTTCACAATGGTTTCGTGGAGATAAACAGTGAGAAGATGTCCAAGTCCCTGAAGAACTTCTTCACGATCAAGGAGGTGCTGGAGAGGTTCCCACCCATGGTGATACGATTCTTCCTGGTCTACACCCACTATCGCTCTCCCATCGATTTCTCCGACGTGGCGCTCGAGGAGGCGCAGCGGTCGTTCGGAAGGCTCGTCGACCTCCATGGGGCCCTCTCCGGGCTGGTCGGAGATGTGTCAGAGGGGGTCATTCCTGACCTCGGCACCCCAGACGACGAGGTGCTGAAACTGGCATATGAGCTGAAGAGCTCTTTCACCGATGCGATGGATGATGATTTCAACACGAGGATCGCGGTATCGGTGCTTTTCAGGTTCGACTCGGAGGTCAAGAGGATCAGGGCCGGGGGGAACTTGAACGGGGCAAACGCCTACGTTCTCCTTTCCATGATGGACGAGCTTTCCAACATCCTGGGTTTCGAATATGGTGCAGGGGAGGACGATGACGAACTGGGTGGGGAGCTTGCAGGCAGCCTTGTCCAGCTCCTTATCGACATCAGGAGGGAGGCCAGGGCCCGGAAGGATTGGGCGACATCCGATGCCATCAGGGACCGGCTGAAGGAGCTGGGCGTCATACTAGAGGATGGGGGGGAGACCACCTGGAGGATGGCACGCCCCGGTGAGTCCGAGTGATGAGGGCCCCACAAATCATATAATCTCAGGGAGATATCAGTCTATCATAAAGGCGGTGTTTCCATGAAAAGGTCAATCATACTCTCGGCCCTGTTGTTGTGTGTTCCCCTGTTTGCATTGGCGCTTGCCCCCATCGGCCCGACAGGCTCGATCGAGGGCCTGGAGACCAGGGCAGGGGGGCGGCTGGTATTCGCAGAGGACGTCACGGCCCAATGGTGCGTCTACTGCCCTTCGGCGTCCGAAGGGCTTCTGGAGCTCTCCCACAGCAGGGACGATTTCAGGTTCGTATGCCTTATTGATGATATGGTGCAGGAGGCGGCAGACAGGGTAGAGGAGTACAACGTCGCGGGATTCCCGACCGTTGTATTCGACGGAGGATATGAGAACCAGGTTGGCGGCGTATCCTCTACCGACAGCTACAATGAGAAGATCGACGCCTGTCATGCCAGGGAGGAGGTCCCCGACCTGAGCGTGGACGTTACCTGCCTGTACGCAGGCGATGCGACCCTCTCGATCTCCGTTGATGTGACCAATAACGACCCCTCCGATTACACCGGGACCCTCAAGGTCTACGTCGTTGAAGAGGTCTCACGGTTCACGGATTATGATGACAACTACTACCCTCAGGGGCTGTTGGGGTTTGCCATGGATGAGGAGATCACCCTCTCCTCTGGTGGCGTTCACAGCGGATCAGCACAGTGGAGCGGAGGCGATCACTCCTCGATAGCAGGAGAGGACTTCTCCGACATAGACCCAGACAACATAGTGGTCTATGCTGTCGTGTTCAACTCCAGGACCAATGTGAACTACTACCCTGGTATACCTCCCAAGCCTTACACTGCACACTATTC
The DNA here is from genome assembly GCA_023145185.1 of Thermoplasmata archaeon. Lineage (GTDB taxonomy): Archaea > Thermoplasmatota > Penumbrarchaeia > Penumbrarchaeales > Penumbrarchaeaceae > JAGLEG01. The sequence continues at coordinate 3,609 of JAGLEG010000583.1, read as the reverse complement.
GGATGTGGTGGGAGAGGCCTTCCCGGTGGAGACATCGGGCATCCCCGATGTGGAGATAACGTCTCCCCGCGACGGTGCCGACGTAGAGGAGGAGGTGGAGGTAACGGCAGAGGTGACGTCCGAGGCCTCCGTAGATGTTGTGGAGGTGAAGTTGGGGCCCGGGAATTGGGAGGAGATGGAGCTTGCCGCAGGCCACTACAGCTACACGGCCGACGTCTCCGGATCCCCAAACGGGGACCTCCGGATATCGGTCAGGGCGACGGATGAATATGGGCTGGCCGGCATCGCCTCGATAACGGTTCAGGTGGAGAATGAGGATTTCCTTCAGGGGCCCGAGATCGGACAGTTGACACACTCCCCGGGATCGCCAACTGCAGATGATGTCATCACGGTCTATGCGCCCATAGACGAGTACGACACATCGGTCACGTCCGTTGAGCTCACGTACTGTCTTGATGGGGTATGCAACGTTCCAATGACGATGACCAATGAGGGAGGGGGCATATATTCTATCGAGATCGGCCCCTTCCTGGAGGGCGTGGAGGTGAGCTATTCTGCCATGGTGTACGACGATCAGGGGAATACCGTAATATCGTCGGATTACGTCCTTACCGTTCTTCCCGGAGAGGGTGGTGGGCCTTCGGATGACGACGGGACAGGAGAACCTGTGGTGGCATCAACGCAGTCCAGCAGCGTGATAAGCTTACCCCTCATCATCGGTGTGATCGCGGTGATCCTCGGTTTGCTGGTGGTCGTTTATTTTATCACCCGGTCAAAAGAGCAATACTGACGCCCTGAAACAGAAAACCCACCCTCTTCCAACCTCCAGGATCGCCCTCGGGCCCGGCGTTAATAATGACCTTGCTGGGCAGTGCTTGACATAATTAATGACACATTTAGGAATAAGCCTATTAATCGATGTTTTGTAAAGAGTATACCATAGTATTTCCATTAACGATGGAGTGAAGATGATGCACCTTGAAAAAAAGTTGATGAAACCGATCCTGACGATCCTGCTGACATCGCTTCTGCTGATAACCGTTCTCCCCCTTTCCGAGGTGGGAGGCGCAGTGGCATTCGACGACGGCGGGGAAGGGGTCGATGTCGACCCCCTGGTCGCGGCAGGGTACAGGCCGAGGTACCCTTACGAGGGATCTCCCTTTATTCAGACGCCCTCACCGGCCCCGGAAGGCGTGGAGATGGTAACATACGGCGATGACGACGAGGTCCAGGGCCTATCCTCCTCCCCGACGAGAAGGACCTACGAGCTGTATTATTCATATTCGATACTGGAGGCCTACGTGGATACGGATGCGGGAGACCTCTCCTCCAGCGAGTGGGACCTCCTCAAGAGGTTCTGCGATGATTTCGTGAATATCTCATATGGGCGGTCAAAGGATCACTTCGACCCCCTGGACAAGGTGGACGACGTGGTGTTCTACGTCTACAACATCGACGGTCAGAGCGGCATTGGGGGCTATTATCAGCCCGGAACCCACCATTTCTTCGTGGACAGGGCGGACCTCAACTGGGCAGGCGTCATCATAACTCACGAGTTTCAACACTACATTCACAGGCAGTACGATCCCTACGAGTACCTCTGGATCGACGAGGGGTTCGCGGACCTCTCTGCATATCTGACCTACGGGCTGGACTCCGTCGTTGGCCAGCACGCCGTATATTATCTGAAATATTATCCCACGGTCTCACTGATCATATCCGACAGCACGTTCCAGAGCAACGTCGTCTACTACGGTTCGAGCTTCATGTACGCCCTGTACATGATGGAGCATTACGGCGGAAGGAACTACACCAGGGCCCTGGTCAGGGCGAGCCAGCGCGGGACCAGCGGCGTCAACTCCGCCCTCACAACGCTGGGGTTTTCGGATCGTTTCGACTCCACCTTCCGAGACTGGAAGGTGGCCACAAGGGTCAATGACGATCATGCAGGAGAGGATAAGGAGTTCGCCTACGAGGTCAAGACCTTCAGCGGGTATTCGCTTGCAACCAATCTGCAGGCGAGCTATAACGGCCTCCAGCTCTCCCGCAGCGGGAACCTCAATTCATACGGGGTGGTTTCGCTCCGTTTCTCCTCCCCGCCCGACCCCAATGAGGATTACCGCCTCAGGATCACCATCCCCTCGGGAGCCCCCGATGTCGCACTGTACGAGGAGAGCTCCGCCCCCAGGAGCGTCCGCATGCTCAGCTTCTCCGGGGACACCGTCAAGTATGATCTCACGGAATGGGGGACAAAGTTCGATACGTTCCAGCTCATCCTATCGTCGTCGCAGGCAAGCGAATATTCGTTCTCCCTTGACATCCTGGACCTGGACCCCCCCATTACCGAGGCCTTCGTACAGCCCGGATCGCCCGATGGAGAGGATGGTTGGTACGTTAACTCGCCCAAGATTACCCTCACCACCGAACCCGGCGCCACCAAGTTCTACCAGTTCAACTCGGGTGACATCATGGAGTATTCCGGGCCGATCTACGTCCCGGAGGGAATCTACAACGTATCCTACTGGTCCGAGGATACAAGGGACAACGTGGAGAAGAAGCGTTACTTTCAGCTCAAGGTGGACCTGAGCACGCCCCGCTCATCCATAGATATCGATCCGGAACTGGATGAGGGCGAGTGGTACACATCACCGCCCACTGTATTCCTCTATACCACACACCTATATTCGGACATCTTCTACACGTGGGGGAACCGCGACTTCACCATCTATACTGAACCGCTCACCGCCCCGGAGGGTACAAGCTCCATCGTCTGGTATGCCATAGATCAGGCGGGAAACAGGGAGATGATGAGGGAGAGGGAGTTCATGGTGGATAGCACCGCTCCCGAGGTACTGGTCAACGTATATCCCGCTGAGCCGGACGGGGAGGATGGCTGGTATGTAAGCCTGCCAAGGATCACCCTGTCCACCGAGGACAATGCGGACATATACTATTCACTTAACGGAGGGTCCACTCTCCTTTACGATCTCCCGCTGGATATGATGCCAGGAGATCATGAGGTCAGGATCACCGCCCATGATCAGGCGGGCAACAGGGCCCCCGAACTGCGCTATCAGTTCAGGGTGGATACGGAAGCGCCCGCCCTCTTCGGGCAGTTCGACAAGTTCCAGTACAGCGTTGAGAACTCCTCAATGTGGCTCAGCATCCTTCCGACACTTGCACTGTGGTCAGATGAGAACAACGTCGATATCACCTACACCGTGAACGGTGGGGAGCCTGTGGACCACAAGGGAGATATCACCATTGGTCAGGGGGAGAGCGAGATAATGGTCTACGGAAGGGACAGGGCAGGAAATTCCGCAGACACACTTCACTTCAGGGTCCTGATAGATTCCCTGAGGCCCAAGGTAGAACATCAGATAGATGACGTGCCGATCGACGGGTGGTACCGCTCCTCCGAGGTTGAGATCTCCCTCGTGGACATATCCTCCGGAAGCGTGGGTTCTCCGGTCTCTATCTCCTACAGCTGGGATTACGAGGAGTGGACGTTATACCGTTCCCCTATCGCCGTCAGGGAGGGCATCCACGTCCTCCAGTACAGCGCCGTGGACAGCGCCGGAAATGCGATGGACCCCAGGACCATTGACA
>JAGLEG010000582.1 GCA_023145185.1 Thermoplasmata archaeon | reverse complement strand
CCATACGGGAACGCTGGAGGATAACAGCGAAGGAGTTGGAGTGGGCTGCTCAAGCATCTGGAACAAGACATACACCGCTATACTGAAGAATATCACAGCGGAGAAGACCCGTGAGGTCTCAACCAGGCCCCAATCGGAGAGGGCCTTCTCCAGATGATGGGGGCCATGAATGCCCTTTCCAAACTTGGGCCTCTGCCTCAGGACAAGGGTAACACAAGCCCACATGATTATCATCGAGGTCAGGAGAAACCAACCCACCAGGGACCAACCGATGAACACGGGTGGAACGCCGATAAGAAATGGTGGGAAAGGAAATATCAACAGGAGATGTGTGAAGAAGGAGTATTCCGTCCGTACATCGAAGGTGAGCGCCCCTCCACCCTCCATCTCCTCGCCCTGCAATACCACACTCCACTTGACCCCGTCAGTGCTCCAGGAACTGGTTAGATTCAGCTTCCCGGAAGCCAATGAGACCGTAGGGTCCTCGGCATATCTCCTCCCATGGGAGATGGCCAATCCCGGGGAGATGGTCAATCTGCGATCTGTCCTGTTGTATGGATCAAGATAAGGGTCAGGTTTGATCTTCAGGGAGGGAGCGTGGTCCTCCATCAGTGTCACAGGGACCTCTATATGGAACGAGTTGGACGATCGGCCGCTGCATTCCACCGTAATGGTGATCTCGATCTCGTCCGTGTAGATCGGAATAATTCCCCTGTAGCCAAGATCCCCGGAGACGAGCTGTAGTGGTATAAGGACATCCCCGTAACCTATGGTTACAACAGGTGCTGTTGCGTAGGGAAGAAGGTCAGATGGAATGGTGCTTGAGTAAGCCCCCATCCCCTGATCCATGGAAACGTTCACGCTGTAGTGTACCGACCTGAAAAGATGGATAGGCCCCACTCGATCAAGCACCACCTGATCGTGTTCTTGGCCGTAGAGCTCATCCTCTCCCCGTAATACACCTTCAAACGTGATGGCGACATCATCGAAACTATGTTCCAGGTCGGCCCCCCGAAAAAGGAAATCATAACCATCTGTGATATTTTCGGCATACCAGACGACCCTGCCCTGGTGCCACCCAGGTCCGGATATATCGGCAGCCACACGATACCCAGTATCAGTGGATAACATCGGTTCAAGATCCCCGTCATCCACCTGAAGCCATATATCGTCGATCGATCCCCCCCGGTACTGTGTAAATGTGATCGCCCCGTCAAATGCGAGGAGTTCATCAAGGTCCGGGATCAAAACCGGCCTTCCACCGGACGCCTCAATGATCCATATGGACCCAATTTGAAACACCCTATCCGAATAGTGAGTAGAGGCCCCAACGGACAATAAGAACGTCAGGTCCCACCTCCCCGAATAAGGCAGGCCGGGAACCAGGACAGATAAGCGGCACCTCCCGTCCTGGGCAAATCCGGCCCCCAGAACATACGAGTATTCAGAGCTCCCATTTGAGATGGTAAGCTGTGGCAGCCCATAGGGTTTTTCCGCATCGGGGAAGGTCATGGAAAAAGGAAAAGGTTCACCCTCCGTAACGTTCTTTTCAACAGATATCTCCATCTCCTGGATCGAATCTGGCACATAGGGCAGGTGGAGAGAACCCTCAAGTCCCGACCCATATTTCTCTGGAGCAGCGTCGATCACCCTGGGAAGGGCCATCCCCAATGCGATCAAATTGAATGCGAGAAGGGTCAACACACAGAAGGTGATGACGGCCGTGGAGGCCCACCCTTTCAACCAGTTGAACGGTTTACCGATCCGAACAGACATCATCTTCACCAATTGTTAACCCTGCATGACCCAGGCCTCTATCGTAAAGCATATTGATAAAACATTCTTAGGCGATCCAACCCAAAAGCATATTATGGCGTCCTTACTATCAGGAATGTTTTAATCGGATAGAGGTTGACCATGCCAGAAGATAAACACGGGATCGACCAGCAGGCCCTTGAGGGTTACGACCCAAGGATATCAAATTGGTTCCAGGAGAACATAGGCAGGCCGACCCGACTTCAGAAAGAGGCCTGGAATGCCATAGAAAGAGGCGAAAATGTTCTGGTAGCATCCCCAACTGGCACTGGAAAGACCCTTTCTGCCGTCCTACCCGGAATAGATTCCATGGTATCTGGCAGGCGTAAAAGGGAAAACGTTGTGATATTGTACATATCTCCAATGAAGGCGATGGGTGCCGATCTTGTCAACTCCCTGACCAACCTCTCGATGGGCATCGGCGAGATACCCGGGAAGCCTGATGTCAGGGGAAGGGGAAGAAGGGCTACACCAGAAAAAAACTCATCGAAACTCCAGATCGGGCTAAGGACAGGCGATGTGCCCCAGAGCGAGAGACGAAGGATGCTCAAATACCCACCTGACCTCCTGGTCACGACACCCGAGAACCTGCTGTTGATGCTTTGTTCAAAGGCGAGAGACATACTCCGGAACGTCAGATATGTGATAATCGATGAGGTTCACGAGATGGTGGGCTCAAAGCGTGGAGCGATGCTCTCATTGAACCTGGAACAATTGAATGACCTGATAATATCCGGGGGAGACCTCCCTCCCTTACGTGTGGGCCTTTCGGCTACGATCAAACCCCTTTCAAGAGCGGCCAGATATGTGGGAGGACAGGATGAAAAGGGGAAAGCGAGACCTGTAACCATAGTGCACAGGTCTGGCGATAAAAAGATCCAGGTCAGGATCAAAACCCTGATGCACAGTTGGGAGGATGACCCGGAGATCCATCAGCATATCACAGAGGATATCGGGCGGGTCCTGGAGAGAAAGGAGGGAGCGATCGTCGTTTTCCATAACACGAGAGCTCGAGCAGAGGAGATGGCCTATGTACTCATACAAAACGAGGATAGGTCTGTTGCCCCACATCACGGATCCCTCAGCCTGGACGTTAGAAGAGAGGCGGAGGAGGGCTTGAGGAGAGGTGATCTCGATGGGGTGATATCATCCACATCACTGGAGCTTGGCATAGATATTGGCCGTGTAAAGGAGGTGTATCAGATATCCTCCCCGAAAGACCCATCCCGAATGCTTCAGCGGTTCGGCAGGTCTGGTCACGGCATGGGGGAAACCTCGATAGGCGTGATCTATCCCACCAGCGGATCGGACCTCATAGAATCCATAGCCACCGTGAACGCGGCCAAGAAGGGCGATCTGGATCCCCTTGTGTCCCCGAAAGGGCCTGTGGATGTCCTCGGCCAATTCGCTATCGGACTCTCCATATCGGATGAGGGCATCGATCAGAATGAGCTGTTCCGGCTCTCCAAAAGAGCATTCCCGTACAAGGATATCCGGATGAAGGATCTGAAGGCCGTTCTCTCCCTCCTGTCAGAAAGGCTTCGAATGACATATCAACCTCCACCAAGGCTTTGGAGAGGACCGGACGGCAGGTACAAACCAAGAAGGGGGACCAGACAGGCATTCTACCTCAACTGTGGGACAATTCCAAAGGAAAATAAATACTGGGTCACGGACGAAAGGTCGAAAAAGAGGATCGGCGACCTATCAAGGAATTTCGGCGAAGCACTTTACGAGGGAGACGTCATCCTGCTTGGCTCCAGGTCCTACAGGGTGAGATCCTTCACAGGGTCAAAGATATTGGTACGTGAAGACCCGGATGCTGCTCCCACGGTCCCATCCTGGACAGGAGAGGTAAGGTCCAGGCCCCTGAACGTCGGAAGGAGGATCTATGACATATATAAAAATGGTAAAGACTCATGGACGGGCGATCAGGAGGGTGGGATAGAGTTAACCATTGACGATCGGGGTTTGAACGTCCTTGGAGGCCTGCTCGATCATCAGAGGAAGGGGTCTCTTGTACCAGCAACCAACAGGATCCCGGTGGAACAGGTCAAGGCACGAAGAGGGCGATCCATCTACATCTTCCACTTACCCCTGGGGCGTAAGATCACCGAGCCTTTGGGGCGCGTATTGGCGTATGGGATCCGCAGGAACATCGGTGCGAGGGTGGATTATGTCGCAGGTGACGATGGATTCGCCGTCTCCTCGCCCACTCCCCTGGAAGAACAGGAGATCATTCAGGCTTTTGGAGGTGATCAGTTTCACGACCTCGCTCTGAGGTTGATCTTCACCTCCAGCATGTTCCGGTCCAGGTTCACCAACTGCCTGATGAAATCACTACTTGTCCTCAACAGGTTCAGGGGCAAGGAAACCAGCCCGACCTACAGGAGAAAACGGGTCGAGAGGCTTATAGACCTGCTAAAAAATGCGTGGTACGCCAAGGAGAGGATCACGGATCATGACGATCCGCTGACAGGGCTTCTGCTTCTGGGTGATGAGGCTGTTAAGGAAGTTCTAATGGAAAAGGTGGACCTCAGGTCCGCAGAGGAGATAGTGAAGAAGTTGGGGAGGGGAATAGAGCTCGCCATCCGACCCATGTCTGAAACATCAAATATCATCGGCTCCGGGATCATCAGGGGGTGGAAGGGAGAGATCGTGGAGGAACAGAGCCTTTCACCCTCGGATAGTTCAACTGGACCAGAGGATATTGCCGATCAGGAACCCATAGTTCTCGAGAGACAGGACCTCAAATTCAACGACACCGCTCTCGCGCTGATCTCGGGTATGATCGACCATGTCATCGACCCCTTTGCGATCGCAAAGGAGAACGGGATCTCGATAACAGAGGCCGAGGATGAGCTGGGGGCCATGGCTGAGAGGGGAGAACTGATCGAGGTTGAGGCGGGCGGGTTGAAAAAATACATCTCCATACCAGATGGAGGCGAGGGCAGAATCGTTCCATTCAGGCCAGAGGACCTCCGGAGGTCAAGGATGATATCGGGCATGCTCGAAGGGCGAGGGCTCTCCTCAATTCTGAGATCGGTCCCCTTTTTTACAAGCCCCATGGAGCTGCTTTTGAGGTCTGACAGCATTCGGTTCTCGGACCTCAGGTCAGCCGTTAAAGGTGGGTCTGTGGTCCCTTATTACGCCTATGGAGGTAGAAGGGCAGGACATCCAAAATGGGCCAGGGTCTTCTCCCTCCTGTCTCAACGACCTCCGGAGATCCCCGATGAGCTGCTTACAGCCCTCAAGAGCGGCAGAACGATATCGCGATCGATCATATCTGAGACCATCGGGTTGAAAGGGGACGGCCTGTCAGGATTTATCCGGGATCTGAAGAGATCGAATATCCTGGGGCAATTCGGACCGGAGGCAATTGAACTGATAGGAGCATCCGAGGAGTTGAGGGTAAACTCACTGCCCCCATTTGACGAGGAGGAGAGGACACAGGAGGAGTGCGTATCGATCTGCAAGTTCCTCGGGAGGTTCGGCCCCTTCTCGCTGAGAGAGCTTTCCGCGCTGTTCAACTGGGAGGGGGGCTTCTATCCGCCGGGGGTCATATCCGCTGTAAGCGATGGGCAGGTCGTTCTTTTTCCAGGGCCGAGAGGACCCATGGAAGGGAGAGAGGTCCATTCCGGGGGGAAGCTCTCCATCTGGCTAATGGTCAGGGACCAACGCGAGATCGGGAATGAACATCAGGATACGGATGAGTTCCACGCCCTTCCCGAGACAGATCCCGGTCTACTGTTGAGCGGGCAGACCTCATCCTGGTCAGAGAAAGATAGGGTTCGTGGCGCGAGGAGCACCAAACTGATATCTCTCAAAGATGGGTCCTACACCGGATTTGCACAGATACTTGAGACTCGGGATTCCATCAGGGTCCAGGACATTGAGGTGGAAGCATTCCACGAACTGAAGAGGAACACCTCCGCATTCATCCATTCAATTTCAAGATATAGAGAGCTGGGTTTCGACGTCATCATGGTCGAAAAGATCATGGGGATCCCTGCAGGAGAGGCCGCCAGGTCTGCAGTGGCGCTCTTCCTCAAGGAGGGTTTCAAAGATCAAGAGACCGAATCCGGGCGGATGCTCCTTCGTGGATCGGAGATAGTGGGGGAGATTGCCGACGACCTCCTTCTGGAGCGAATGTTCATCAACCAGGGGCTTTCCAGGACCAGCCGCCCCAAACATCCCCTTGAGGTGATCATGAACCTGGGCGGTATCAGCGATAGATGGGAGCTTCTCAGCAGGCTCGGAACGCACCGACATCCAAGGCCAAACCCCGATAGGGCTGATGAAATATCAAGTATAATGAAGGAGAACGCTCAAAACCACATCAGGTCCGTCAGGGAGATCTCGAAAGATACCTCATCGGACTGGTCCGATCTCACCCTCTTCTGGAGTGAAAAATTACCAGAGCTAAAGGACATTGCAAAAAAATACACGCTCTACAGGGCTATGATCGACCAACCGACCCCTGTTTGGTCCACGGAGGATATGATCTCCACATTATCCCCCAGGCCACGATCCCTCCGGACCGAAATGGATACAAACCTGAAAAAGAGGTTGGAGGAGTTCACCTCCGAGGCAGATGAAACTGGGCAGACCCTGGCCCCCCTTGAAAAGAAGGATGCGACGGAACTGATCAAGATGGGGCTGCTCATGGAAGACGCATGGGGTAAGGCCAGAGTGCCCTTCTGGGACCTTGGGAAACGTACCGAAAATGATCGAGGCGTTAATCAAAGAGCCTGGATCCTCAGAGCCGCCAGGAACCTTGGGACCTTCACCTATCAGGATATTCTCAACCATTCGCCCTGCATCTGCGACAGGGCAAAGTTCCGGATGTTGCTGGGCGAGCTGTCAAAGGAGCATATCCAAAGGCGGGTCTCCCTTCGTACACCCCCCGAGATCGTGTACTCGGTCGAAGGGGCCAAGGTATGGGGGGCCGGGAGGGTTCAGGGATCGAACGGCAGTTCGATCCATGATCGAAGAGATGAGGGCGACGAACCGGAAGAGGACCTCGTCATACTCTCTCCCAAAGACAGGATGAACAGGGTGTCCCTTCGGTTCATCAAGGACACCATACCCAAAGGAAAGGGGTTCCTTGTGTTCAAGAACGCCACCCCGATCGCGACACTCTCGCTAAGGAGAATTCATCAGAAGGCTAGCCCTTCCGACCTATCTGAAGGCCTTGTGGGAACGTCCAATATCACCAATTGGACTATCAGCAACTTCTCATTTGACTTCAGAAAAAAGAGGAAGGAGGTACTCCGGGACGTGAAAAATGCGTTCTTCTCCCTTGGTTTGAAACTGCTCTCGGAGGAGGAGGCGGATTCGGTCGATTCCCTGTACAAGGACATCGACCATGCTACCGAAGGACACGGTTGAACCCAGAAAACCCAAAAGCCTTATTATATGATATCTCTAATAAGGTGTAGAAAGTTGAAGAATGATCCAAAGTGGCAACCTCTCGAACTATAATGGAGTGATAGCTTTCACATGTAGACGAAAGGTTAATAAGACCCCCTCTGGATTATTACACTAACTCGAACATGGGTGATCGGCATGGCAGATGAAAAATTCAGAAAAATTACAGCAGTGGCCGTGATGGCCCTGATGACCATGATATCAATAACGGTCATCGGGACCTCGGACGGCCTGAACCCCCTCTCCAACAAGGACGCAGACTACGACCCTGACGGAGATATGCTTGACAACGTTGCGGAGTTCGCAGCTGGAT
>JAGLEG010000581.1 GCA_023145185.1 Thermoplasmata archaeon | reverse complement strand
GCTCTCTATCTGAGATGATGGTCGGGGTCCGGGAAGCTCTTCACAACGGGCGGGGAGTGGAGCTGGCACTTGGGCGGGGGCTGAGAAAGGGAATAGACTGCGGGATCATACACACCGACAATGCCAACCCGGCGATCATATCAACGCACCCGGAGGAGTCGGAGAAGGTCCTCATATCAATTGTTGAGAACACCACTCCGGGCACCGTTCTGGCGCTGGGGTTGGAATCATCGGACCCGGTGGTAAAGAACCGGAATAACCTGAACTCAACGGCCGAAGAGGCCCTCTTCGCCATCGACCTGATGAACGGTGTAGGGGGTAAGAGGGGTGAGAACGGACTTCCGCATCTTCTCCCGGGGCTCAACTTCCTGGGAGGCCTCCCAGGCCAGGCACCGGAGAGCTTTCGCATGGACCTGGAGCTTTTAAAGACCATACACGATAAGGGCCTGATGCTCAGAAGGATCAATATCCGGGCCGCTATCTATCCACGGGCGACCGGCGGATATCACACGAACTGGAAGGATGGGAAGGTGAGGAGCGCCTTCAACAGGTTCAAGAGGGAGGTAAGGGAAAAATGGGACCCCCCGTTCATGAAAAGGCTCCTTCCTATGGGAGTGGTAATTAGGGGGGTCTTCATGGAGACCTCTGTGGGAAGGACCTCGTTCGGGAGGCAGATAGGGAGCTATCCTCTCCTTGTTGGCGTACCCCATTCGGTGAAGGGGGGGACGTTCACCGATGTGATAATAACGGATATGGGGGCCAGGTCCGTAACGGGTATAACCACCCCGATAAGGATATACGGCATGTCGCTTGGCGACCTGCAGGCCGTCCCCGGGATCGGGAGGAAGAGGGCGGCATCCATCGTCAGGAACCGCCCGGGAACGATGGACGAACTGATGGATCGGGTTCCCGACCTGGCCTGGCTTGGAGAACATATACTGCTCCAGGACCCGGGACCATAGCTTTACTCCCAATTTTCCTAAGCTGATCGGGCCGATATTCCCTCACATATGAGGAATAATATTTTAAGGGGCCTCCACATAAGTACCCTTACGAATACGGTGTTTATCATGAAGGCCTACCACATCTCGATCGCCATGATCGCCCTGCTCCTGACATTGACCGGCCTCCCGGCCCTTTCGCTGGGACCTGGTACGAGGGGAGATTATCCACAGAACCATGAGATACAGGATTACGAGCCTTCGGCCGACGAACAGTGGGACCTCGATGTCGCACAGGACGATTCCGGAAGGTTCTACGCGGTCTGGGCGGATAACAGGGACCTCCGAAACGAGGTGAGGTTCTCCAAATCCGTGGATGGAAGCTCCTGGGGAGACGGCCAGATGAACAACAACGACCTCGTACTCAACGACAGGGGAGATACCCTTCCCTCGGACCCCCACCCCTCCATCGCAGCGGTTGGGAATGATGTCTACTGCGTGTGGTTGGACACGTACGGGGGCGATAGACATCTGAGGATCATATCCTCCAATAACACGGGCTCCTCATGGTCCAGCAGCCACGCCATTGAAAACGGTGTTGGAGATATAACAGAGCCTTACCTGAGGACGACGCCACAGGGAACCCTCTGCATCGTTTACGTGGAAGAGCGGGAGATGATGGCAGGAGAAGGCAAGCAAAAGGACATCATGTTCATGACCTCGAGCGACGGTGGAGGGAACTTCACTGGACCGATAAGGTTGAACACGGACCCCACCGACGAGGACCAGCTTCATCCCAGGTTGTCCATTTCCAGCGAGGGCGTCATAGGGGCCGTCTGGCAGGACCTCAGGAACGGAAACTCGGTGACGAATGAGAACAGCGACATCTTCTTCACCTACTCTGTCGACCAGGGCGCATCGTTCTCCCAGGACGTCAAGGCGTCCGTGGAGGAGGAGAGCCTCAAGCAGGAGAACCCTGACATCATCTTCTCCGGCGAGGGAGACTGCATGATAGCCTGGGGGGAGAACGGTGACCTGGGTTGGAGGATCAAGTACTCCATAGGATGGCTTTCCGATGATTCCTGGGACGGGACCTTCAGCGAAGCGTGGAGAGGTGTTGAGGAGAACATCTCGATATTCAGCCAATCCATGCCCAGGGTGGGATATGTTGAAGGAGCCTTTGCACTGGCCTGGACCGAACTTGACGTGAGAAATTTCTACCTCATCAAGGGGGGGTACATATCCAGAGGTGGCGACACCGCTGGGCAGATACACGTCATAGACAACACGATCGCACTGGGAAAGTTCGTGAACGATCCGGATATCTTCATTGCAGAGATGTACAAATACACCAATTCAGTGCACGGATACGGGGACAGGGCCCAGGTATTTTGGATAGATCACAGGACCGATCCAAATCCTGGAAACCTCATCGTTGAAGATGGAGATCCATATACGGCAACCGCCAACACTGCCCAGGATCATCCCCTACCTCCAATGAGACCTGAATTGCGGGTGGTCACCAAGACCTGGGATACGATCAGGCTGGATTGGCCCATCTCCCACGATATCGAGTTCGAGGGCTACTACCTCGCCTACTCCAGGGGGGCGATGCCCATCCTGGACCGATATGTTAACGACCATTTCTCCAAGGAGAGGTTCGAGAACGGCCATACCATCACCGGCCTCGATCCTGATACTGAATACACCATCAAGATGATGACCGCTGATGGGTTCGGCCACAGGTCTTTCTCCTTACCGATCAATATCACCACCGGAAGGAACTCACCTCCGGTCATCCACTTCCTCGAGCCCGATGGAAATAACGATGAGGCGGACTCCCTCTTCACCATTCGGTGGACCTGCTCTGATAAAGAGGAGAATGCCAACGTTACGATCTCCTACGATGAGGACACGGACCCCAGGGGACAGGTGGTTCTGTACGAAGGCCATTCCGATGACAACGGGGGTTACGGGGAGATCCTCTGGAACACATCCGGCCTTGAGAGCGGTGCCTACGTCATCAACGCAACGATCTGGGACAGGGTCAGCAAACCGATCACGGTCTACTCCTATGCGATCATAGTGACCCACCCCCAGCAGTTCATCCACCATCCCAAGGTGGTAAGCGCCTTCGTGGGTGCCGGGGGAAAGGAGACCGCTTTCGTGGATACCACTGTGGTCGTGAACTTCGACAAGAACATCTCCATTGCCAGTGTGGATCAGGACTCCTTCTATCTCCTGGATGGATCACAGATAAAGGTAGATGGAACGATCTCCCTGATAGGGGCCAGAAGTATAGAGTTCGTCCCGGATCGGTATCTGAAATTCAGCACGGACCACACGCTGTTCATAACCCCGTCAGTGACCGATATGGAAGGCAATGGACTTGACGGCATGGGAATCGGCAGGGAGAGCAGCTACAGCTTCTCATTCAGGACCAGGGTGGATACCGGAGCCCCGATAGTGAGGGAGAGAACCCCGGAATCCGGGGGAGCCCCACTCTGGACCGATATTTCGGTCAGGTTCGACCTCCCCATGGGTGAGACATCGATCGATGAACAGACGGTTAT
>JAGLEG010000580.1 GCA_023145185.1 Thermoplasmata archaeon | reverse complement strand
GGTGGTCGGGTCAGAGGTGATCATCACCGCCGGGGTAACGGTATTTCCTGATGGCGATGAAGGTATCGTTGTGGAGATGGATGATGATGTGAAAGCGATCTCGAACCTGGTACCGGGAGAACCGGGCGGTGAGCTGAAGGATAACCTCATAGTTATCCCCGAGCTGAAGCCCCCGGTGAGGAGGATCAACAGGATAGATGAGCTGAACGTTGATCATGTTATGCTTCATGAACTTGAGGCGATGTTCGATCCACGTGGGCCTTTTCTCGATCTCTGGCCTGATGCCAGAATGCTGTGTCAGAACCTGAAGAGGGCAGCGGTCCATGCGATCGGGGCGAATGAGGTTGGAAAGAACAGGAACGTCTTCGTGTTCTGGTAAAAGGAGAGGTGGGAGTCAGGTGTTGAGGACTTCAGCTGCTGGATGGATTTCAAGAGGGTGATGAGGTATCTGAAAGATAGATACGGAACCAATATGGAGGTCATCTTCTTCGGCCCGGGAAAGGATATAGAATGATGTTATCGTTACAAGAACAGAATGGGGAGAGTATATGGGATTTCAAAAACTAATCAGGGGCCCCCCCGGTGAAAGGTTGGATCACTTCATCGAGAGGTTCATCGAATGCTCCGAGAAGAGTCGTATCTCGACCTTTTTAATCCTTCCAACTTCAAGAGCTGTGAAGTATGTACAGAAGGAGCTTCACAAACGTGGGATCCCGTACATCAAGGCCAATATAACCACCCTTTCCGGCTTATCAGAGGCCCTCTTTAATCTGGATAATAACGATAGGATCCTCCTTGATAACGATCAGAGAGCGGTGATCATTGACCATTTGATAGAGGATGCCAGGAACGAGATACCACTAATAGGCAGAATGAGCGCTTCCAGCGGAGTATCGCATAATCTGGCCACTTTCTTCTCCCTTCTCGGCTCCTACGGGGAGAACTACCCTGATTGCCTGAAAAAACCATCAGAGAAATCAATAGAATTGGGGTTGTTGAGGGAAAGATATGAAGGCTATTTGAGATCTCATTCTCTTCTTGATGAAGAGATGATGATGGGCGAGGTGATCGGTCAGGATCGTGCTATTGAAACGATTTTGATTTATGATCTGTTTGAGCCCACGCCTCTTGAAAAGGAGTTTATTATCTCCCTGAACAACCGGTCTGAAAACATGGAATGCTACGTCCCATACATCGATAATAAAAAGATATTCAAGGACGATTGGACCTGGTTGGGCATAACAGAGGTTGAACAGATATCAAGTAATGGCTTGAAAGATATCTTTAACGGGGTCCCTGACAAAAAAGCTACGGTAAAGTTGTTTATCGGGAGCATGAGAGACCGCGTATGCGAGATCAGGAACGTCGCGTCCATGGTCAGATCAATTCTTGAGGATAATGATAAAGAGAAGATCGCAGTGGTACTTCCGGAACCGGATGGCGGACAGAGACTGGTGTCCGAGATATTTGATGACTACGGGATCCCATTCCATGTTTCAAGAGGGAGTTCGCTATCCGAATCTCCGCTGATCCAGGACCTGGTCAATATTTTGAGAGTGGTTTCTCATAATTTCATGAGGAAAGACGTTGTCAACCTCCTGAGATCACCATATATCAAATTTCGTTTTCAGGGAAAGGATATCTCCGGAAACGAGGTGGAGAACATCTCAATTGGTGCGAACGTCATCTCCGGGAAAAGTGGCTGGAGTAATTCCTTGCAGAACAGGATGAAGGTCCTTGGTGATGAGATTGTAAATCCCGATATATCCGAAGGCTTGAAAAAGAGGCATGAGATCGAACTGAGGAAACTGGAATTCACACAGGATGCGATCGCTGATCTCTTCTCAACCATTGACCGCTTTTCCAGAATGGATCCGGTATTGGACCATGTCAAGAAATTCAGGACCGTGATTGGAAAGCTTGAGTTCTATTTCGATGCAAGCTCCTCTTCAAAACCTGAGGCAAGCGCTCTGAAGTAGTTCTTCTCGATACTTGAATCACTGGAGAGAAATTCCACTCTCGTCCCTCTTTCAGAGATCTCC
>JAGLEG010000058.1 GCA_023145185.1 Thermoplasmata archaeon | reverse complement strand
CGTGCCCACGTCTCCTGGTGTCACGACCTTGACCTTTACGTTGTACATATCCTCGAATAAAGGTATGACCGCAGGGCCGAGACCATATGATTGAAAGCTCTCATACGAGTATATTACCAGGTCAGGGTCCTCATTTTCGGAGAGACCTTGAAGGTAGAAGACAGAACCTGTTATGCACATTACCAGCAGGATAAGGGAAACAACGACGTATGAAATTATCCTGCGGTCACCCCGTTCTCCTTCGCTATCATCCATTTTGCTCCTCCATGGAGATGGAATTGATCTCTCTCTGGACCTTTACGGTCCTGGCCGCAACAGAAAGGGAGGAGTTACCAAGGACGTAGAGACAGGGTTCTATGCCAAAGTCTCCCCTGTCCACCATGTAATAATGGCCTTTCAGATCGGTTCGACCAAGCTCCTTCAGCATCTCTTCATTCCTATTGGTGAGGTAAAATACGTTAACGTTCATTTTTTCAAGGGCCTTTTTTATGGTATCATTATATGCTATGTTCATGATGCTTACCATGCCCGGATTATTTTTACAAACAGAGATTATCATGGAGGAGAGGTGGTTCGATGCACCAAGTTCCGGGGCCTTTATGGACCTCAGCCTTCCATCGACATATGTCAATCTCCCGGGAAAGGCCACAACATCGTGGCCGCCCTCGCAATTCTTGATACAAGATGCGATGTTCACCTTTACCGCGGGGATGAGGTCCTTTATGGATCGGCTGTTAAGGTAATCAAGCGCCTGGACGAGCTCATCAGATACAATGGAGATATCGTTGTCGCACCTGATATTGAAGCAGCTGACATCCGGAAGATGGAAACCCGTTCTTTTGAGGTACGCATCATCCACTGCATCGTTGTTCTTCATGACCATGCAGGCAGTGCAGAACTTGGCGGTCATATCCGCCCTGGTTCCGCCAGATTGGGCGGTTACGATCAGGTCACCTGTGAGGTTCTCAATGTAATCCTCCATGTGACAAGAGACTTTGGTCTCCTCCCTTAGATATTTGCTCACCATGGCCTGAGAGACTCCAAGTAACCCGGATATCTCGATCTGATTGGAACCTGACGTGTACATCTCCTTGGCGACCCTTTTCCTGATCTCTGGAAGGGCCTCTTCTATCAATAAAACGCATGGGGGCAGCATATAACTCGATTGTAGATATTATAACCGATATATATTATTTTTCGACCACTGAATAAATTGACATTGGACATAACTAAATATGGTGAGGGATTTAGGCCTTTCATGGGTGTCCGTGGCAAGAAGAACTACAAGGTAAGGACAGGCGCAAGGACGACATCCAAGGGATTGGAGAAGGAGCTTAAGAGAAAGGCTAAGAGGTTGGCCCAGGACCCCACGTTGGCACTTCCGAGATGCACGGTGGATGTGCCGTTGATATCTAAATTGGAAAAGAAACTGCGCGAGGTACGATCCCAGAAAGATAACAAGGCCGCTCTGGAGAAATTGTCCAAGAAAGGGGACAAATTGGTAAGGGCCTACGCGGCGACACTTATGCTGATCCACGAGGAGAAGATCCCGTATCTGGCAGTTTTCAGGGGCCCATTTGGAGATGTGGGATACGCCCTTAGAGGCCAGACCACCAAGGAGAAGCTGGTCGGTATTCAGCATTACGACGATCCAAGGATCAAGATGATGGCCTTTCTCGAGGAGGTCAAGAAGGGAAAACTGTTCATGTTCGTTACCGAGAAGGAGCTAATATGCACGGGAACCGATCCAAAACCTCCAGCTGAGGTGCTGGAACTACTCCCGAAAAGGCTTGGAAAAGGAATGGTAGGTGGGAGCTCTCTAATCTACTCCAAGGACCTCGACAGGAACGTGGCGACAAAGATGAAACCGTGGAAGGAACCTTACATCGTCATCCACTGGTTATCAGCGGAGATAGATATTGTGCGCAGCCTTTCTCATTCCACCATGAACAAGGATAATACCTTCGCAACATGTGCATCATATATGGCCACATCGAACATATCCAATTATTTTGATGTTGATGTAGTGGTCAGGCCCATTTGCAAGAGAGGTGCGGGATGTGGATGTGATCCTCCTCAGAAGAAGGAGGAAAAGGGCAATTTCCTGTCAAGGCTTGGAAAGGTGAAGCCACTGACCTCCAAAGAAGAGTATCTTCAGGGCAAGGTTATGGACCACCGATACATAGAGAAGGAGATCGAATCCTATCTTGAAAGATTGCAGGAGGTGGGAAACACGGTCTACATCGTGGAGAACCGATGCTATGGAGATTCAAAGAAAGAGCTCCTATCATCACTCAGCCTGAACAGGGAGGAACTGGAGGTGATGAAGGTGTTTCTGGACCTGGCCAAAGGCCCCATCATATCATTGGACCCCTCGGCGAACAAGATCATGGCCCCGTTCTGGGAAGAAGTTGGAAAGAAGTTGATCAACAGCATCATTGATGATCCCAAGATCGCGGCAAAGGTATTATCTGACTTCCCTGTCCCCAGGTTCCAACCAATGGCCGTCATACAGGAGGGAAAGTTCCAGATACAGGAACTAAAGGTGAGGAAGGTGCTTCCACACCTCGTAGATCCCCCGGAGATGATGGATTTTGCCTACGAGTGCACCATCGCGTACATCGTAAGAGGAAGGGAGGGGGCTTCAAGAATAATTGAGAGATATCAGGGCGATGATATCAAGCTCAAAGCCGCCAAGTATGCGTTTGTTAAGCATCTGGACCTGGAGAAGAAGGCTGGATGGAGCTACACGACGCATGAGATAGGGTATGCTGAGGGATTGGATGAGATCGTGGGAAGGATAACGGTCAAAGACCCGAAGATCTTCGTTTCGGGAATGAAGGAGCTGTGGAAGGCGACGGGCTCCACAACGGATCTCAAGTTCAAGTGATACAGGTCAATATCCCCCATATATCCCATTTTGAGACAAATAAGAATAATATGTCCAATTTCAAGATAATTGGGATTTCCCCCAACAACAATTATATAAAATCCAATCATTATATTGTCTAGGTTGTGGGTTAGTCGACCTTCCAGTGTGATATCGAAAGTGTGCTGGCAGGTAGGGCCGAACGTGAGGTGTTCATATGGTAGAAGAGAAGGCCGACGAAGTGAAGGATATCCAGGATGACGAACAGCAAAATGAAGAGATCGTATCGCTGGGTGATGAAGGGGTAGTAATAGAGGACACAAAGTCCGGACAGAAGAGGTCGGTATTCAACCTGGGGTCGATCTTCAAGAGGGCGGCACAGGTA
>JAGLEG010000579.1 GCA_023145185.1 Thermoplasmata archaeon | reverse complement strand
CACGACATCATCCAACGTCTTTATATCTCCGTTGTAAACTGTATCCATAAAAAAGGCCCCCGTAACTTTGATTGGACACACGTGATTCGATATTTACTATTATGCCCAGAACGTTCATCTCAAGAAGGGGCCAAATAGTGTGATTTTATGAAAAGCAGTTAACTTTAAGTATCCTCCTGTTCCTCCCAGGTCAGATGGTCGATCGAACCGGCGACAGGCAGATATCCGAGACGGCCCCACCCTATTCCCTCGTTACAGTATGGAGGACCCTTAAAGATAAGGGGATCTCCAGGGCGCTGGATGATCCAGAACAGGGACCGCACGTTCACCTGACGCTACTTCTGGGAACGATACTCGTGGTATCCTTCGTTATCATCGCCATTACCAAATTCGTTCTAACGCCATGACCATGGAGATATCGAACGGAAAACGTGTTTTCAACCCCACCATTTCCAGTGGAAAAGAGTTAAATAATTACAGGATGTTGTTGTGCCTGGAGGTGGCGAAAAATGGCGGATATGATATTTCCATCCTGCCCGAAATGTGAGAAGGGGAATCTGATCCCTTTTTCCAGAGGACAGGATATATTCGAACTCTGGAAATGCACCAACTGCGCTTACACGATCAACAAGCGGTGAGGTGAGGGGATCCCTGGAAACGAGACCAAGGCGGGACGGTCGTAGCACGGTTGAAAGGGAGATTTTTTTTTGACTACCTGAGGAAGAGCTCGGAGGAGCGGCCGTTCCTTCGAACGATCAGGTGTCCCTTTCTCTTGAGTGAGTGGATGTGGTAGTTGGCCACCTGTCTGGTGATATCCAATTTTCTCGCAACCATACTCTGGGATATCCCCGGATTTATCAGAATAACGTCCGTTATCTTCTCCTCCAGATCCTGTGGGACGTTTCCATTGGATGGATAATAACGCCTGAATACGCCTATCTTCTTTGAACGTATCAGGTCCTCCTTCTCCAGTTTTATCAGATGATGGGAGAGGGTCCCGTTCTTGATGCTCATGTGAAGCCTGAGCTCAGTAAAACTGGCTCCTGGCATCTCCATTATCATGTGAAAGATCCTCGAGCGGTTCTCATTTCTCATAAGGTCTTCCAGGGAGTTCATCCTCTTGTAGCCCATTTCATCGCCAATATACCCCTGGGTCAGAGGTTATTTAATGGTAATCCCGAAATTAGCTCATGTGTAACATATCGCCCGTTATCGAGACCTCTTCCTTCTCAATAGATAATAACCTCCGCCCACCGCGGCTATGATCGCCATCACCAGGAACAACCACCTGAGGTCGGGGCCCTTATCTTCATCGGCACCTCCACCTTTCTCGAATGGGATCACCCTGTCCAGATCGTACTTCGATCCGTGAAGCTCTACGACGCCCCCGGTATAGCTCTCGGAGGCCATACCCTCGGCCCAGGATGAGACCATTGAGCTCGGCCTCGGAGGTGCGATCACCAGGGGCACCTCAACATTCAGTACAAGGCTCATCTCCACACCTACCGCGTAAGGTACTCTCAGCTCCGGGAACTCCCACTCCTTGATAGGCCTGAGCACCTTGAAACCGCTTCCGTAGATCCCAACTGCCCAATACACTCCGGTACGGGACGGGTCAACCTCGATCGTCGCCTCCTTGGTTCCGGACGTTCTCGAACCAAGCGGCCTGTGCTCGTAATCGACAGTGCCGTCGTTGCCAAAATCTATGTTGAAGGTTAGGTCGGCATACTGCATATCCCTGAGCTCGATAGGCGAATATTCCAGGGTGATATGCACCTCGGTTGCGCCCTCGGGTACCCAGATCGATCTGGACTGGTTTTGCACCAGTAGCGGGCCGTCCTGGTTCTGTGCGTATCTGGCGAACTCCCCACGCCAGGATGTGTGAAGTCGATCCGTATGAAGTTCCTTTTGACCGTCGACGATGAACACCTCCCTTCCGTAATATACCTCCATGGCGTCAGCGACATCGAACCGCTTCCCTGGATTGGTCACCCTGAGACGCTCCAGCGTCAGTGAGATGCCCACACATTTCTCTGCGTCCACAAGGCCGTACCCCTGGGCCCAGTCTATCACTCTGCCATCCCAGCCTATCTCGGTCTCCCCAAGGTCCTCGGGTTCCGGCACCCCATTGTCGTTATCGGTATCGGTCAGGGGCACGCCGTCTGGAGGGATGTAGTTGGCGGACTGCTCCATTATCCACTCGATCTCGTGGATCCTGTTGAATGGGTCGGAGTACCACGTCCCGGGATCGTCTCCCGAATAATCCTCCCACCGATCCGACATGGTGAGGCTGGGCGCCACCTGATACATAAGGGCGGCCAGCCCCGAGATATGTGGTGTGGCCATGGACGTACCCGAAATGGCCAGGTAATATGGGTTGGGATTTCCGTTAAGCACCGCCATGGCCGAGATGACAGTGGCCCTTGCATGTGCGGACCAGATCTTCACACCAGGTGCAGCGACGTCCGGATACGTCTGGTTCTTTCCCCGTTCACCCCTTGATGAGAAATATGCCACCCCGGACCCATCCCTCTCGGAAGCTGCAACTCCAATGTTGGATGGAATAAGGCCGGTGGGGGAGGCTGTGAGTTCACTGCCCTCATGCTGCTCGCTTCCCGAATTTCCCATGGCGAACACCACGAGAACATTGTTTTCGAACGTCAGCTTCTGGCAGATCTTCGTGGTGGCATCCTCGGGGTCGTATTCCGATGCCCCTCCACCCCATGAGTTGGAAACCACCTTTATATTGTCGGAATTTGGCGGGCGGGAGTTCTCGTACACCCACTCCAGTCCCTGGAGGGTGTTCGTTAATGTGATCGCCACATCTCCCACGCAGAGGCCGATCAACTGGGCATCTGGCGCCACGCCCTGCCTGGCACCCGCAGATGCGTCACCGTTTCCGGCGATCGTCCCGGCGCAGTGTGTGCCGTGGCCGTACGAGGTGTCCGAATTCTCCAGCTCATACCACGGTCCCCCGGGTATATCGGACTTGAGGTTCGTGATCGTTTTCGTCCCATAGTCCAGGTCCGGATGGCCAGCGTCGATGCCGGTATCAACAACGGCAACCGTGATACCCTCGCCCGTGGCCTGCGGGAACGTGGTCCTTG
>JAGLEG010000578.1 GCA_023145185.1 Thermoplasmata archaeon | reverse complement strand
ATAGATAAAAACAGTAATTGGTCCTTAATACAAAATAATATTATTATAAATGTATCAAATGGGATGATTTTAGAATCTATGGGTTTAAATGTATTTTCGAATTATTTTTCTTCTTCTTTTCAGGCAATGTTATGTATTGGATATGATGAGGGTATCATCCAAAATAACACAATCGAAAATTGCAATTATGGTATCAGCATTAAAGATACATTGAGCTGTAATTATTCTGTATTAAATAATAATCTTAACAATGGTTATTATGGTTTTAAAATCGAGGATTGTGAAGGAAAACGCAATTCTATTATTAAGGATAATATTATCTCGAATATGAGTGGTTATGGTATTGGAATTGGCAATTCACTAGTCACATTAGAAAACAACTCTCTATTAAATTCATCAATAGGAGCATCAATTTCACATGATAATTTCATTAGTGATTTATTTTATAAGATCACTAATAATTCTTTTTACTCCTGTGATACCGGATTTAGCTGCAATCATTTAACTGATTTAATTTTTATAAGTAATACAATTAGTAATAATCATGAAGGTGTTGCTTTCTATGGATCATCTGACGTTATAATAATGGGAAATTTCTTTATAGACAATGATGTACACGCCAATTATATTGCTGATTTACAAATATTTGGTGAATACCCTCTTGGAGGTAATTATTGGTCTGATTATAATGGTCGAGATGTAATGAAAGGTCGCCAACAGGATCAGGATGGTTCAGATGGGATCGGGGATACACCTTACACGATCTATGATAATGTGAAGGATATCTATCCTATCTTCATCGATACGGAACCGCCTTCATGCGTCCAACTTTACAACATCACACTTGATCTTGGAGCAGTGTACCATTTCGATGCCGGTATGTCCACGGACGACCAGCTGGTTCACAGGGTTCACTGGGAGTATGAGTTTGGGGGAGAGGACCATACCTCTGATCAGTTCTCCTTCGATCTGAAATTCGATGTTCCCGGCTACTACAATGTCTCATTGGTCATATATGACTACGCCGGCAACAGCGATCATGATTTCATGGTAATAACCGTGAAGGATGATGAAGCCCCAATACCCATTTATAGTGGAGATATCCAGATCATCCAGGGTGAGACCGCGACCTTCAACGGAAGTGGATCGACAGATCAATTTGAGATAAGGAATATCTCATGGTCATTTGTTTACGAAAAGGAGGACTATCGTTTCTACGGTCCGGTTGCTGAGTTCACATTTGATATCCCCGGGATCTATCCCATCACCTGGATCATGGTCGATGAATGGTATAATCAACGAAGGGTGGTCTTCAACCTCACAGTCCTTGACATCGAAGCCCCGATCTGTATTGCAGGGGATGATGTTACGATTGATAATGGTGAGGTCTTCATTTTCGATGGAGATAACTGCACGGACAATGGAAGGATAGTCAAATACAACTGGTCGTTTGAATACGAGGATGATATCATATCCCTGAAGATCAAAGAACCTTCATTCGTCTTCACCATTCCCGGAGTCTACGATATCCTGCTTGAAGTGGAGGACCAATTCGGGAACAGGGCAAATGATTCATTCATCCTGACGGTCGTGGATACGATCCCCCCTGAAGCGGTAATAAACGGGGACCTCGTCATATTTCCCGGGGATAGATTGATCCTCGACGGCTCCTCCTCCTTCGACAACGGTGAGATCGTCAGGTATCTCTGGACCTTCGACGACGATGGTCCTGTTGAGATTTCGGGCATGAATCTGGATCATGAATTGAAAGTGACCAGTGACAGGGTTGTATACCTAACCGTCTGGGATCGTGCAGGTTTCAATCACACCACTTCGGTTACGATCACCATTCTGGATACAAGTAACCCTGTCGCGATCGCGGTTGAGGAAATATCCATTCCTGTGGGTCAGATATACAAGTTCAATGGAACCGCCTCAACCGACGATGGAATGATCGTGGCTTATGAATGGGACTTCGTCTACGATCTGGAAGAGGTTACCCTCTACGGTCCCTTGGCGTCCTTTACTTTCAACATTCCCGGGGTTTACGACATCATCCTGACCGTTTTTGATCAATCGGACAACAACGATGACACAACGATCACATTGACTGTTATATCAACTGGATCCTTTAGCGGCCAGATCGTGGATGAGAAAGAAGTACCAATTAAAGGTGTAAAGGTTTTACTTACCGCATCAAACGGCGATGAATACAAGGAGCTTACCGATCATGACGGCGAGTTCCATTTTAAAAACATTTCAATGGGCACCTATCAATACCGGATCTGGGGCTCAGGTTATGAGCCGATAGAAGGTACACTTGAGATCCGGCCCATGGAAAATTCTGCGTTGGATTCCAGTAACAGCATGTTAAGTGGATCACCTGCTGGGGAAGACCATACGATGTTGTTTGCGATCTTGGGTGTAATTTTCCTCATCATAATCATAATCGTTGTCCTTCTGGTTATGAAAAAGAGATCTGGTAGCGGAAATGAGGATGGAAAACCCATTCCTGAAGAACATCTGGAGATCAAAGAAGATGAGATCCTCAAACTAAAATATATTCAAGATGGTCTTGAAGAGCAAATTCAATCATCTCAAGAACCCTTGATCAACACTGAGGCGATTTCACCCGAGGATGAAAATAATGAATTTATGGGTTCAGGTGAAATAAACCAACCTCAAGGATCATTTGAAGAAACTCCGTTTTTAGATGAGAACATGATCGTATCTGAAGAATAAAATGATAATTGTTTTCATAACCTTGATCTATTCACCTCCATACCCATTCAATCCCAAAACTTATCTACCTTGGC
>JAGLEG010000577.1 GCA_023145185.1 Thermoplasmata archaeon | reverse complement strand
GCCCCTAGTGGAGGCTTTTATGGGCCTTTCCTGTCCATCCTCGATGGGCCCGGATGAATTATCAGACAGTCCCTACAGCATTGTTCAGGAAGAAGATCCCTCCGACCACTTCACAACCGTGGTCTTTCATGAGCTCAACGGCGGCGGCGTGGAGGAATTGAGCAAGGAGGACTCCGAATACAGAATGAGATACTATCAGCCCGGTGTTGCCGGTACACCTGACATTGAGATAGACGGCGGTTACATAGAACTGGGTGGTTTTACAAGTTATGAGACCCAGATCACCAGGCGGAACCTGAATAATGCGATAGTTGAGGCGGTTGATAGGTCCGAACACGGTCCACCCGAGCCTGTGGATGTGGTGAACTGGAGCTTTCCCTACATCTACCTCGATGTCACACAGGTGTTCAACGACGGGGAACTGGTCGTTACGGCAAACGTGGAATACAAAGGGAACGCCAGGTCAACAGGAACTCCCGATCTCAACGGATCCGTGACCATCTTCATCGTCGAGGACGATGTGAAGGCCTATTCCAAGGTGTACGACAAGAAGATCGAGTGTGACCGGGTCTTCCGAGGATACGTTTTGAAGGATAAGAGCTTCTTAATGAAGAACAGAGGATCGCAGATGTTCTCCGGGAACTGGAGCGTTCCAGACGGTGTGGTCGCCCAGAACCTGGAGGCAGTTGTGGGTGTGTTCGATCGGTCCGATACAGAAAGTTTTGGAACCTACGGCGGAAACTACAAGGGAGAGACAACAAGGTGCATACAATCCGGCTCGCCCTCCCAGACGACCTCAGATCGTAGAGATCCCGTTCCCTCTTTTGGTAAGACCTCCATCGAAGATGGAAAGGTGTCGGTGGAACTGAAGGATGACGAGGGGATAGAGAGGGCTGTTCTGTTCTACAGCTTGAATGGTTCACGAACGTGGGAATACGTCGACCTGGAATTGGAACAGATACGTACCGATAAATGGATAGGAACTATTGATCTGAACGTGTCCGAGGTGTACACCCAGGTACTCATCTATAATACACATGGTTCGCAGACCGTGTCCACCCCCATCCTGTTGAAGGAGGAGGTGTTCACCCCGTCCACTGTTGGTGAGTTCAAGGAGGAGACGGAATCTGGTGTGGGTGTCTCAGTTCTCATTGTGGGAGTCTCATTTTTCGTCCTTGCCCTTGTCCTTTTCATCTATTCACAGAAACGGGAAAGGGAGATCTGGAAGTTCTTTGCCACGAAAAGAACGCTGGTACTGTTTATCCTTGTATCCATTGTGATATCTCTGGTGGGCTATGGTCTATCTGACATGACCCTTACAGAAAAGGATGTTGAGAAGGCACCCGTGTTTGACGTGATCATTTCAGGCTGGGAAAATGTTACGAATGAGGATTATGCAGGCAAGGTCCTTGTCCTCTTCATAATGAGCACGGATTGCGCCGTCTGCAACAGGCAGATGAGTGACCTTGTCCAGCTCCATGAGTGGGCAAATGAGACTTACGGGAACGATGTGGAGCTACTGTCCGTCTCCGTATCCAGCTATGATTCCTTTACCTCGGTTGAATTGTTCCAGGAGAAATATGGTGCTCAATGGGCCATAGGGCGGGACAGGAACATGATCGAGAACTATGATGTTGAATTCGTTCCCATGTTCGTGATCATCGCTCCAAACGGGGACGTCGCTTCCGAACATTATGGGGAAAGGGACCTTGAGGATATGAAAAAGGAGGTTACGAACGCTCACGATGGGGACTACGGTGAGGAAAAGATCGATCCCCTTCCCAATGTGATCTTCATCTGCTCATTTTGTGCTTTAGTTCCGATCCTGATATTGACATTGACCATCCTCATTCTCCTGGGAATCAGCGGTCTCAAGGGGAAGAAGAAAAAATTTTAATTATTGCTGGTAGGTTCACCTGAAATTCTGAAAACTAATTATAACCCCTGGGATCATTTGATCAAGAGGTCGAGGATCCGTATGAGCTTGAGAGACGTTACAAACTACCTTCTTGCCATAACAGTAGCAATCTCCGTTAGCGTCCTGCTTGTTCTTGTTTTTGCAGCCCTCCTTCATGACCCCGATGACGGGTCCGACATCGATACCTACGACTTTGTGTTAGAGGTAAATGAAAAGGAGAACTCCCTCGAGATTTACATGATCCATGGTTTCATCTACTGGAACAATCACGTCGTCAGGGCTGACGATATTGAACTTACAAAAGTTGGATATGATAATGAGGGCATGAAGGACTCGACCACATATTTCGAAAGCGACCAGTGGGTTCCGGTCTCCGGAGTGGCATACAATATCACGATCACCAATATCTGGTCAGAAGAGGTTGTATTCCAGAGGAACGTCACCGCCAGTTGAACGGGCCCCTCAACACATATAAGTTTTCCATTTCAACAAGAGAGTACTGAACATGAAATATCTGGGTTATTTGGTTCTCTTCGTAGGTAGTCTGTAATTTGATCGATCTTTCATCGACCACCTGGCGATTTTTTTATCTTACAGGTCCATTTCAATTCACCTTCCAAGAATGGAGTTGAACACGGTGGGCCCGTACCCCTTGGAAGGGGTATTCAGCCTAACTTTGACATATGAGTGGAGGTGAGTGTCAAAGTTAGGCCTCTCACAACATTGACCGGCTAATATCCTAATCGATCTGTCAATGTTGGGATTCAACCCGTTATAACGCACTCACGTAGATCTCAGCGGCACCGGCCATAATATAAAATATTCTCATGGATCGAATTTTACGTTCAATCAGATCTAAAAAACCGAAAAATTTTATGACCCTTCTTTTATTCCCATTGAGTGTAAGCGGGATGTGATAGTATGAGTGACCTACGTCTTCCCATCAATATCAGTGACCTTTTAAAAGGTCATTCAGTTGAATGGGAACGCCTGGAAATGAAAAAGGGATGGAATCCAGAGAACATCCTTCATTCTATCTGTGCATTTGCAAACGACTTCCACAATCTGGGCGGTGGTTACATCATCATCGGCTTGGAAGAAAAGAATGGGATTTCAGTTCTTCCGCCCAAAGGGATCGATCCTAAAATAATTGATAGAATACAGAAGGAACTTTTTAATCTATGCAATCATGCCATAAGACCTAGCTATCACCCGCTCTCTTCACCTGTCAGGATCGATGGGAGATGGATTCTCGTTCTATGGGTTCCTGGGGGGGAAGTGCGACCCTACAGGGCTAAGACAACTCTTTCAAAAAATTCAAATGAATGGGCATTTTATATCAGAAAAATGTCCAGTACTGTTCGGGCTAAAGGGGAAGATGAACTCGATCTGATCAATCTGGCAGCCAAGATCCCCTTCGATGATCGTTACAACCAAACTGCGTCAACCAATGATCTTTCCAAACGATTGATAGAGGAATTTCTACAAGATGTTCGAAGTGACCTTGCAAGAGAAGTTGAATCTCTTTCAAGTGAGGAGCTGGGAAGACAGATGAACGTGGTTGGTGGCCCTTCGGAATCACCATTTCCCAAGAATATCGGATTGCTTTTCTTCAATGATGAACCTCATGAATTTTTTCCGTATACTCAGATAGACGTCGTATGGTTTCCCGAAGGTCCTGGTGGAAATCGTTTTGACGAGAAGATCTTCAAAGGGCCTATTCATCGGATCACAAAGGAATCTCTTGATTTTATCAGGCGTAACTATCTCAAAGAGACCGTTGTGAAAAGGCCGGATAGAGCGGAAGCTGATCGCTTCTGGAACTTCCCCTATGCGGCGATAGAAGAAGCAGTTGTCAATGCGGTCTATCATCGCTCTTACGAGATCAGAGAGCCTATAGAGATCAGGATCACAGTAAACGATCTGACCGTTATCAGTTTTCCCGGACCTGATCGATCTATCAAAATGGATGACCTGAGGTCTGGTAAAGCGGTCAGTCGACGATATAGAAATCGGCGTATAGGTGAGTTTCTTAAAGAGCTGGACCTTGCAGAGGGTCGATCCACTGGTATTCCCAAGATATTGAGGGCAATGGACAGGAACGGATCGCCAGTGCCGGAATTCGAAACAGATGAGGATCGCACATATTTTCTGATGAAGATGCCTATCCATACTGGATCCGTTCAGGTAACTGATAAATTTGAAGGGGCCCAGTCAAGGGCCCAGTCAGGGGCCCAGTCGAATGATATCATGAACTCTCTCAGAGAGGATACATTATCCGTAAGTGAACTGGTGAAGGCTCTTGGGTTAAAGAGCAGAACTGGTTCGATCAAGAGGACCCTTAAGGATTTGCTTTCAAGGGAATTGATAGAGTACACTATCCCTGAAAAGCCTAACAGTCGTTCCCAAAGATATCGGCTTACACGGAAAGGAAGATCGTTCCTTGAGAATAAAGATCAATGATAACATATGGGTCAGGCCACTTCACGGGACAACATTACCAGGCCACTTCATTCATAAAATTCTTGGAATTTTATGAGTGTGCGACCAATCTCTGATTGGTCGAACATTGGAACATATCAGGTCGATCTTCGGGATGATGTGAAACCGTTTATTTCTCTCTTCTTCAACCTTCTTCCAGGTCGAATAACGGGACAGTCCCCATCTCTTCCGTTCATGAAGGGAACTATATAAGCTCAGGTCGATATGCGGAACATTCTATGAGCGTTTGATAGGCCAATCTTCGGGACAATCATAGGTCGATATATGGGACAGGGTTCAAATGTTCCTATATAAGCCGGTGTCCCATACACATGACCCATAACAATAGACCATTACGATCTCCGGTGGGCCCAGGTCCTTGATACCAAGGGCTATTTGGATTGCAACGCACTCACGTTTTTATCCAGTCGGGCCCACTCAAATTATTCTTTAATAGGAATCGTGTATCAGATGAAGGACGGCAAAGTGGAAATATTGATATTGATCCTGGAAAGGAACAAAGAGGTGTCGATCGCCTCCACTATCTATAAGCTAAAAATTGGTATTGACAAAGACCTTGGAATAAGGTCGAATATCATAATATTCGATAACGGGTCCAACGATGACAGCGCGACGTTGGCGTCCCTTGCCGGTGCCTGGGTCATCAAGTATCCCCACCAGGTCAGCAAATCTGCACTTATCAAGAAGTCATTGGAGGTTGGTGTTTCCAGGAAATGTGGGATCACCGTTCTTCTTGACAGAATGGGTGGAAACACAGCAGAGGACGCCATCAGCGTTGCCAAGGTAGCATTAGAAAGAAAAAAAGACTTTGTTTCAGGCTATGTTGTTCCCGAAACAGGTTCCAATAATATCGGATGCCTTGCGGTTAATCCAGATGTTCTCAATATGTTATACGAGAGAAGGGAAAATGCAATAGATCTGTTCTACAATCTGCAGAAGACGCAGAATCTGGATAAATTCACGATCAAGGAAGCCATCAATATCCACACAAAGAAGAAGTCAAAGGAGAAAAAAGAAAAAGAATCGATCTGGAAGCAATTCATTATATTTCGCAGAGAGAACCCCATGAAGTTCTATGGGTTCCTG
>JAGLEG010000576.1 GCA_023145185.1 Thermoplasmata archaeon | reverse complement strand
CTAACCCAAGAATGTACCACAATATCCTGAGACATATTAATGCCTTAAAATTGAAGAAATGGAATATCAGGTTCGTAAAGGAGATCAACATTATGATCAACGTTATGATGGAAAGGATCTCTCCTAACTTTGAATTTTTTCCAAAAATGATGTCACCATCCGTCTGTCATTTTCAACAGATCCTGTATTCGACCGAATACATCTAATTCAACCCGAAGTGTTTTCTGGGATCCTTAACCTTGATAGTGGGCTCCTTCTCTATCTTCTTCATCTTTTCGATGAATTCGGGCCTCAGCTCGGGTTCAAGTACGTCTCTCTCATATTCCTTGATGATGTATTCGATCGCATCCGATTTGTTCCTTAGTCCGAACTTGCCCTTGATGATGTTGATCACCCGGTTCTCGTGTTCCTCGATATTGATAATTGCCTGTACCATGTTATCATCCATTATATTTTATTAGTAATACTAATGAGTTATAATATTATATAATGTTTCTCAAAAGAGATAAGGATCCATGCCACGGCTGTTGAGAAGGGGGCTACGGGTCTGTCTTCGGTGGAGGGGGAACCGTTCGAGGCTTCTTCTTTGCGGGTGACCCTCTGGGACGTTTCTTTTTACCGCCGGGAGATGCCCCTTTTCCCTTTTCCTTGATATCTATCCCCATGCTCCTCATCTTGCTCTTGAACATGGAGTAGATCACCAGGTGGGCAATGATGGATATCAGGGCGAATTGGGCCATCACGAGGCTTATTGACCCTGCCACAATATGGGCGATGAGATACGGTTTCGCCTCATCCATCACGTTGTACTCCTTTGCCCTGTTGTACACTTTCAAAGCGAGAACTATACCCAGTATGAGGTTCGCGAAAAAGAGGAGTACGAAGAATATGATGACCAGGATATAGAACAGGTAAATGAGCAGGTAGACGGCGAGGATCCCTCCCAGTAGAACTCCCACCGTTCCATCTATTTCGTTATCGATATGGATGTTTTCGGAATAAGTGTCCACACCGCCGGTTGAATTGGTCACGATCAGTACGATCTGCTCGAAGCCGAAATCATCGAAGATATGTGTAACGACCTCGCCGGTGGGCTCGTGGCCGTCCTCGAAGACCCATTTATACTGCAGGCCCTCTCCCGTGGAAGGGGAGGCGTCGAAGGTGACCACATCGTCGACCACCGGGTCCTCGGGAGAGTAGGTGAAATACGCTGTTGGGGCCCCCTCAACTACATTCTCCACCCCTCCGGAGATCATGCATACAAGTAGCGTTACGGTCAGCAGGAATAGAATGGCGCCTCTCCCTTTCATGTCTATAAAATGCAGTTTATCCGTATAATAAACTTACCATGCCTGCCACGTTGGAGCGGAATGCCTGTATCCCAACATTGACAAATCAAATATGATATTAGCCGGTCAATGTTGGGAGAAGCCTAACTTTAACACTCACATGTACTCATATGTCAAAGTTAGGCTGTATCGCAACCTGATGTTGCGGTGGAGATCATTATTGTGGTGGTGACGCGTGTTTCACAGCCGGCCTCTTTGGGGGCTTTAGTGGCGCCTTCCGGGGCTTTTTGTCCACGCTCTTCTTATCCTTTGAGATATCGATCCCCATCTCCCTCATCTTGCCCTTGAACAACGTGTAGATCACGATATGTGCTATGATAGAGGGGATGCAGAGGTAGGCCATGAAGATACTCACCAGGCCCGCGATCAGGTGTGCGACGAGATATGGTCTGGCCGCATCCATCTGATCATGATCCTTCCCTCTTTGGTACACTTTGAAGGCCAGGATGCCGCCTATGATCGCATTCAGTGCGTAGAAGAGAACGAAGAAGAAGATGATCAGGAAATAAAAGAGCATGTAGGCAAGAAAGAATCCGAACATCGCGATCCCCACCTCTGTATCGATATCTTCCCCAACGTAGAAGTTGCTCGAATAGGAATCAACCCCCCCTGTTGAATTCGTCACGACGAGTACTACCAGATGGCGGCCAGAGGTCTGAAAGGTGTGGTTAACAACCATTCCGATCGGTTCATGGCCGTCTTCGAAGATCCATCGATACTGAATATCATCTCCCGGGGAGGGGGATGCACTGAAGGTTACGACCTCGTCAACGACCGGTTTTCTGGGCGATTTGGTGAAGTATGCGTTCGGATCGGCCGCCTCCACGCTGCCCCCCACGCCCACCATTGATAAACCTGCAAGCAGTAATACAGACAGGCAAAATAGAGCGACGCCTCTCCCTTTCATATCCATAAAATGTAGTTTATCCGTTAATTAACTTCCTGCACAACATGCTGATGCCAGGCAGAGTGGAACATCGGGAGAGATACGGGGCCGAACCTATCAAGCATAAGAGGTAACAATTCAACGCGTATTGAAATATCAGAACATCAGGAACAGTATCATTACCAGGTTTCCAACGACGGCCTGAACGACAAAGCCCACCGCAATGGATACGATGAACGGTATCTTGGGACTGCACCAGGCCCGCTTCACCTTCTTCCTCCTCAACCTCTCTATCACCTTATCGGTCGGGTCCACCTTCTTCTTCTCTTTATCCTCAAGCACCACCCAGACGTGCTTCCCCTTTAGCCTGTCCACATTCACGTAGTACCCTGAGAACATCTTCAAACCAAAGTACCCGGATGCCGCGTTTCTGATAGGCATGTACAGGCCCATGATGACAACCGTTATCACGGCAGCGTTGAGCATCGCAGAGAGGTGAAAAGGGAAGACGTACTCCATCGCAGCCACATCTCCCAATATATCGTAAAAAGGTCCCATCGTTATCACGTCGATCTCCCCGTACCAGGGAAAGAGCGCCGCAAGGGCTATCATGCACTTTGCATCCGCCCCCCCATGGAGGACCCTCACCCCGAGGAACGGGATGCTGTACATGGCGAAATACGCCAGCATGAATATGAACGAGAAGAACACCCTGCCAAATATGGCCCGGTCCCCAAACAGGAATCCAACTGCCCCTCCCACACCCGCCAGAACGTAGATCGTTAAAAACATTATATCCTGTCTGTTCCCCTTCACGACCTCCCCAAGCTCCGGGTAGCCGAACATCACGAACAGCATCGTCCCCACAAGGAGCAGCAGCGACATGAACGAAAGCGGCGCCTCATCTCCCCCCCTGAGGTACATCTCCCAGAGGACCAGCCCCCCGGCCCCCAGAAGCATGAGAAGCCAGAACTTATCAGGGACCCTCCTGTATTTCAGGTCCATGATGGATGCGCCGATGAGCACCAGCGAGATGATCGTTATCTTGCCCACGGATATCAGGCTTGCCGGGTCCCACATCTGAAACCCTCACTCCTGGCCGACCACCTCGACGGCCTTCTCCCTGAACAGCCTCGCCTGGGTCGGGTTCATATTTACAAGCTTGGAGAGCTCCTTGGGGGACGATTCGGCTATCTTCTCCGGAGAATCAAAGCCGTTCTTTATCAGCGTCGACGCCACCTCGAGCGAGGTCCCCATCCTCTTGGCCAGATCACGAGCTGGATCATCCTGTTTCTTTATGATCTGCCCTCTACCTCTTGCATGCTCGTCCTTATCATCATCTCCAACCGCGGGGGGGAGGACCCATTTGCCCTTCTTTCCACCGATGGAGACGTCCACCTCTCCCGTGGACTCGTGATAGATCATCTCCAGCTTCTCCTCCCTTGCCTCAACTATCACGGCGGTCCCGGAGAATATGACCTCTGGCAGGTTGTCAGCGTCCCTGGAGATCTTGCACTCCACTCCAAGTATGCAGTTGGCCTGGAGGCTCTCTCCTGCCTCCTCCAGCCGGGACATCCCCTCCTGTATCAGCATCTCGTGGTGCTGGGCGTCATCCGTCCAGGGCCATTTCTTGCCGTTGGTCCCGACGAACCTGCGTCCCCGTCCGTCCTTTTGCACCCTGGCATGGCCTATGACCATGCCCAGCGTCTTGGTGATCTCCCGCCCCGGGACGTGGTCCAGATTAACAGTCAACATGATGATCAGCTGCTAAAGGATATCAATCCTTTTTCTTTTTCTTTTTTTTCTTCTCCCCCTCCACCGACTCGCCCTTATCCTTCTTCTTTTTTTTCTTTTTCTTCTCCTTCACCGGCTCCTCATCCTTCTCGGCATCATCATCTGTGGAAGGATCGTCCTGATCCGGTTCGCCCTTCTCATCATCGGGATCCTCGTCCTTGGAGTCTTCATCCTTGTCCTCGAACTCCCCCTCCTCTGTCTCCTCCTCCTCCTCATCGTTGTCCTCCTCTTCCACCTTCTTCTCCTCCTTCTTCTTGCTGGACGATTTCCAGATGAAGTAGATTATGGCTCCTATCAATCCCAGAGTTAACAGACAGCAGATCAAAGATCCACACAAGCTTAGTAATGGATATGCCATTTTTAATTCCCCCTACGTACATCGGTACGATGTCCGTATCCACTGAAGGTTAATTATACCTTTTTATTTGATTATTTCAGGGACGAAATTAAAAACGGGGCGGTGGAGTCCCCACCGCCCGTTCTGCTGTTTCTCCACGATCAGCTGGAGGGAGTACCGGGCTTGATGAAAGGAATGCTCATTCCCTTCTTCCACCTGTAGTACAGATAAGCTCCCGCCCCGATCAAACCTATAAGCGCTCCGAAGAAGAGGATATCAAGAAACACGCCCGACGTGAGCGCATTGGGGTGGCCGTCCGCACCGAAGGGGGAATGCCCGCCCAGAACCGATCCCTTCTCCAGGGAAACCGGCTCGGACCAGGCGTTGTTCGGGGTGAACATCATCAGGTCAGGGTCCCCATAATAAACGAGGTTCTCGAAGATGTCCCACCACCAGCCGTCGATCAGGTACTCTATGCCCACGTGCGAGATCCCTCTCTCGTACGCATCCCCGACCGTGTGTCCATAATACATGTCCCTGGCGAACATGGCCATGGCGAACGCGCTGTACCAGGAGGTCAACCAGGGGTCTATGACCTGGAAGATGCCCCCGTGGCGCACCATGCTCAGATGCAGGTAGGTGTTGGCTATCAGGCAGCTTCCTGCCGAGAAGCCCATGGAGTGGAGGTTCTCCATCGCCTCGTCCATGACAAGTCCATCCTCGCTGTATTCGGTCTGGCCCTGTTGTGCGATCGCTATGATGATGCCGTCGTGATGCTCCGGGATGATCTCCAGAGGCGTCTGTGGGCCGTATCCCTGGGTGATATCGAGGCCGACGCTCTTTGACATGGTTATCACGTCGGGGTCGTCGGTCGCCCCCCTGAGCCTCATGGTGTTCGTGCCGATGGGGATCCCTGCCTCCTCGTAGCCCCTCCAGGGTTCCGGCTCCTCGGCCCCCCTCTCGTCCCACCATCCCAGTGCGCCCGAATGGGTGTGCCCGCCGTGCATGACCTCGTACCACATGATAACCCCGCGGTTCAGGTTCTCTATCGTGTTCTCAAATGTAGTGGTGAACGCCTGCCCATATCCTGAGGCCTCGAGGTAATGTGGTACAACCTCGGACGTATCGAGGTCGGGATAGCAGCCGTTGATATCGATGCCGTCCGGGTCCGTATCCGCCGAGCTGTCGAAAAATGGTGTAACGCCCATCCGGGTGGTATATTCACATCCCCAGTATTCGGATGCCACCTCGTTGAACTTGTACTGATAGCTCACCCACGACTGGGCGACGGGGAAGGCCACCTGTTCCTCCCTCATCTCCTCCTCTATCACCAGCGCCCCGGCAACGCGGGTGGAGCTTGAGCCCTGTATCCTGTATCCGTCATGCTCGTCGAGCTCGGGGTCCACCCCCGGGTTCGCATATATCACCTTGGGATACATCCCGGACCTGGAGATCCACATGGCCGCATCCACAGGTGTCCCCATGATCCTTCCGGGGTCGGCGGCACCTACCAGCGTCCTGTCCCACGAGGACCCGATATCGAACTGGTCCGCAACGGTGATGATCGACTCCTTGCACTTGCCGTCCTCATTGGGCAGGTCGGTCTTGTCGAACCCGTACTGCTGAAGGACCCTGTAGATCGCCTTTCCCGTCATGGCCATGCAGGCCACCGACGGCGGCGCCCGGTTGTGGTGATATGCGTAGATCCAGAAGTTGTTGTGCCACGCCTGTGCGGCCGAGAGCTCGGGGTGAGCCTCGTTGACGAACACCGGAGCCCCGTGTATCGCCCCGGCGAGAGCCGCGGGCCCGGTGAAGAGGGCTCCGGTGGTCTCCTCTCCCGGATTGGTGGAGGTGTCCCTCTCCGGGACAACGTCCCACGTCGTCCAGGGGTTCATGGTGGTGAAAACGATGTCATTGAGGTCGGTGGGGCCCCTGTTCGCGCCCTCCTTGACCCTGTCGTAGAGCTGGTCGTACGATGTGATCCTCTCCACCTTGATGTCCTTTCGGAGGAACCCCCTGAGGGAGTCGATGTTGTCGTAAACCTCATCTGATGCGAGCGACCCGACGTCCACAACGATCATATCCTTTACGCCAAGCGTGTTAATGGCATCCCCGGTCCCGTCGGTCAAACCATCCTTTGACGTATACAGAAGAGGGGCGTTCAGCTCTGAAGCGATAACGGCCGCATTGGTAGCTCCGGCCCAGCTGATCGCCTCCTTGCCGCACTTCATCTGTTTGAACTCGTAGTTCACCTCGAACTCGGTCGGCTTTGAGTTGTCGCCCAGGTTGACCACGGAGATCGAGTAATCCCCCTGTCCCAGCTCCTTTATCTCCAGTATCTGTCTGGAACCCTGTGCCTGGGCGGTCGCCATGGCGATCTCCGCACCGGAGGGCCCCTTGAGGATCAATCCAAGGCTCTGGGAGGCGTCGCCCCACTCCAGCGTGAACACGGCGTCCCTGCAGTAAAAGGGCGTGGGGATCTTCTCCGGCACGTCGATACCAGGGTATATCGTGTAATCGATCGTATACTGAATGGTGGAGTCGAAGGGCGCGTCGGGGTTCAAACCTCTGAGCTCCCTATCCGCCATCACGCTCCGGATCCTGTTCTCCCTCCACTCCTCCCGCTCAGCAGGGGTGGTCTCTGAAGGCTGTGGAACTCCCCCCCATCCCTCGGGATCGGACATCATCTCGATGGAGTTCTCCGTGGGCATGTAGGTTACGGCGAACTGCCACTCCCCGGCATTGTAGATGTAGGAGTCTATCTCCTCGGAGGCCCCCTCCAGCACGTTCCACTTCTCGCTTGCACCCACCTGTCCAAGCTCCGAGCTGTAGAGCTGAAGGTCGGGGTCCTTCCCCCTCTCCGTGATATCCGAAAGCGGATTCCAGCTCTGTCCCCAGGTCAACTGGGATGTGATGTATTTGTAATCGGGGGGGATCGTGAAAGCGTGCATCTCTGGATCGACAGGGGACGGCTCCTTGGACCCGCTGAGGGAGTCCGATTGAGGCCTACCATCCGGGGTAACGCCGGTGCGCGTCCCCTCGAAGGTCTCCTCGTGTGTCTCGTCATCTGTCTTGATCACCGCAAGGACCGCGGTGTCCGCGTACTCCCAGTTCGAAAGCGCTATCTTATCAGCGTAGCCGTACGGGTCATCCGCGTCGATGTGCCTGACCTCGGAGGCGACCCACGTATTGCCGATATCTCCCGGGTTCTTACCGTCAAATCCCACCATCTCGATCAGGTCAAGCTCATCGTCGGCGATGGTCACCATGTCCTCCATGAAGTAGTTCACCGCGGGATAGGTATTGTCTATCCTGTCGGTATCCTCTACCTGCATCTCGGGCTCGTAGAACAGGACCGGGTTCATGATAAGGCGGTCCTCGGGCTTGTAATGGAATATCGAGGCCGGCACCTCGGCGATGAACGCATAATCGTCGAAATATCCGTCCCGGTCGTGGTTCACCAGGACCACCTTGTCGATGGGGGTCATATCCTTGTAGCTCGCACCTGACTGGCCCGCAGGCAGGACGCTCCTTCCCTGAACGCTTCCGGACATGGGGAGGATCGTCATCACCAGGATCAGCATAGCAAAGGCCGCTATCATCGACCTCCATAGATTGTATTTACGTTCCATTTTATCACCGGATGTGGCATGGGGCCCGGACTGAGTGTGCAAAGATAAAGATAGGACTGATAAAAACATTGTTGTAATTATGTTACTATATATAGCGCGCCATACAGCCTATTCCTCCACCTCTCTTACCACGATCCTCTTTGCCCTTTTCTCCCCTTCCGGCTTGTAATCGAGCTCCATCAGTCCCAGGGTGAGCAGCGTCTCGAGAAGCCCGCCCACCACCTTGTCGACGGGCTCCACCCTCTCGTGGAACTCCTCCTGCTGCCTGAGGTAGATCTCCAGTAAATTCGTCCCCCCATCCGCCATCTCCCACAGGAGCGTCCCGATGTCGTCAAGGGGGCGTTTGATCTTCGTAGGCCCTCCAAGGATCCCGTGAAGCTTTCTTTCCAGGGGGGAGAAGCTCTTGGGATATTCCAGGACGACGATCCCGTCCCTGTGGCTGCATTTAACATCGGCCCTGATGGGATAGATCCACCTTGGGTCGGGCCCCTTTCTCCGGGGGGAATCCATCATCTTCTTCTTTTCTGTCAATATCTCACCATGTTATTATGGTCAGGGCGATGACCGATCCGATACCGATGAGCGCGAAGATGAGCGTGAGGGTCCGATTCCGCCATGCGTTCCTGGCGATTATCGTAAGAGGCACGCAGACGATCATCAGCACCATCAATATGATCACTATGGTCCCGGATGCCATGAGCTCCTATCGAAGAGGGTATTAATCATACTTTCCCACCGTTTAAGACAAAATGTTTATATATCAAATCTGTTTATTGTATAACAACAGGATAACAACTTCAGGTTGTATACGAGTTGATAACAATGGCCGAAGCAAAAGAGGAGTTCAGGGAGCCATTCGCCGAGATCGGGG
>JAGLEG010000575.1 GCA_023145185.1 Thermoplasmata archaeon | reverse complement strand
CTATCGGAGTATGTCGACCCCGTTAACGACCCCCCCGAGTTCACCATGTCCCTTGCCTCCGACCCCTACGAGAACGAGTTCGTGGGCATCACCTTTCAGGGGGCCGACCCCGATGGAGAGGGGGTCGGCTTCGAGATACAGTACAACATCAAGGGCACCAACTCCACCACCTGGATAAATGCGACGGGGGACGCCCTAATCTCCCTGGACTCCAGGCACTTCAAGCTGATGCTGGACGGCATCGGCCACGAGGGTACGATGAACATCCGCGCCTTCGTCACCGATTCGGAGGTCCGGGTGGAACTGCCCACCCAGTCGGTAACGATGGACACGATCGCGCCAGATATCCATCCTGAAACAATAACACCCTCCGGCTGGGAGAACGATCCCATACCCATCGGCGTGACGGTCCAGGACAGTGGGTCCGGATCGGCATCGTCGTGGTTCTTCATAGAATCCCCCACCTCATCAAGGAAGGTGGACGGCTCTTCAATGACGATCGACGAGGAGGGAACGTGGGACGTCTCGTTCCACGCCCGGGACAACTCCGGAAACATCGCATCCCTGGACCTGGGGACGTTCCGCTACGACGCCTCGTTCCCCGCCATCTGGTCGGAGTTCGTGGACCCCATCTCTCCCAAAATAGATGACGACCTGAGGTTCAACTTCCGTATCGCGGACAACCTCTCCGGCCTTGACGTCGATTCGTTCTACATCTACCTCTCCAACGGGTCCGGGAACTGGACGCTCGACCCAGAGAGGCTGATCATCGAGGATAACCTGGCGGATATTCGGCTGACACAGCCGTTCCTGGAGGCCGGGCCCGGGCGGTATCAGGTCACCCTGTACCATTTGGACATCGCGGGCAACTCGCTCAGGACTCTCCTTTTCACAGGTGAGATAGAGGAGGAATCGACCGCTCAGATCCCACTGAACTTCACCCTGCCGGAGGAGGTCCCGGTGGGGGAGGATTGGGAGGTCGTGGTGAACCACGGAGGCGATGTCACGCTGATGGCCAGGTATCCAAACACCACCAGGCCGTGGATATTCAAGCCTGACCGCAGGGAGGGGGAGATCAAGACGTTCGCACTGCCGGGCCCGTACAACGGCCCCGTGGAGGTCTGGTTCCTGTACCAGGATGAGAACTCCACATCCGGCGACATCTCAAGCAGATATCCCATCGAGGGAACATTGGAGGTCGCCGTTGCCGGATACCTGGACAGTGACGGGGACGGCCTGGAGGATTCCTGGGAGGAAAAATATGGATACGATCCTCTCTCAATGGACGACACCTCCATCGACAAGGACGAGGACGGCCTCACCCTCTTGATGGAGATGTACAACCTCACGGACCCAGGTCGAGAGGATACCGACGGCGACGACATGGATGACCTCTGGGAGGCTCAATGGGGAACGCACCCGTTCAGGGACGACCCCTGGGAGGACCAGGATGACGACGGGTGGCCCAATATCAAGGAGTACGTGGAGAACACCGATCCACAGGATCCCGACGATCATCCGAAGGAGCTGCCTGCAACGCCGTGGTACTGGATCCTGCTCATCATACTGGTCCTGATGGGTATCGGAGGCTACTTCGTCCTCCAGCTGTTTAGAAAGGAGGAGCTGGAGAAGGAGCTGGAACTGGAGACCGACGAGGTGGACACTCCATCGGACGGCGTCTCGGAGGAGAGGTCCTCCCGCTCGAAGAGGGGCAGGAGAAGCCCCCGTTTCAAGCCCGATGAGGACGATGATGCCGCGGATTGGGACGATTGATCGCCTCTGCAGGGGCTTTATCGGGGAAGCACGGGCTTTCTCGGGTAAAGTATAAAGGATAAAGCCCCTTATGGCGACTAGAGCGGTGCGAAATGTCAGGACAGGACAGGGAATATATTCAAATCGTCAATATCATCAAGAGGGGTCAGAGGCTGATCCTTCAGGCCAGAAAGAGCGGAGCCGATGTCACCAGGGCCGAGGAGTACATCAACGAGTCGATATACGCCCTCAAGTCCGGGGACAGGGAGACGGCGGTGACCTACGCGAAGAACTGCATGCTCGACGTCATCAAGAAGAAGAGGGAGATGGACCACGATGAGCTCTCCAGGGAGGGCGCCCTCGAGAAGATGACCAAGGAGGAGCTCCGGATGAAGTGCAAGGAGCTGGGGTTGAACCCGGTGGGGCTGAAGGAGGAGCTCCTTGGTAGGGTAAGGGGCAAGCTGGAGATCGAGACGGTGGAGGGGAAAGCAGTGACCCCCGAGCCGGAGAGGCCGCCGGAACCCGAGCCGAAGAGATCGCCGGAACCCAAGCCGAAGGAGGTCGTCGAACCGGAGCCCGAAGAGGAGCCCACCTGGAGCCCCGCCGCCGACGCGAGCAAGCTGATAAGCGGATTATCTTACCTTGTGGAGGAGCAGAGGGCGGACAAATGTTACAGGCTGTTCAAGGCGCTCCGGGAGCAGGGCAAGCCCGGCTTCGCGGTTGCCAGGACAAATCCAAAGCTGCTGGAGAGGACATACGGACTGGATAAGGTGGATATCGCCTGGCTGACGGACAGGGATGTCGGGTCAGCGGTGAAGAGGCTTCCCCCGTCCCTTGAGTCCATAATATACTCCATAGAGGAGTTCATCGACGAGAACAGCGACGGCGTTGTCCTGCTTGACGGTATAGAGTACCTCATAGGGAACAACACGTTCAATCCGGTGATCCGTTTCCTTCGGAGGCTGGTGGACAAGGTCTCCACCACCGATCTCATTCTGATGGTGGCCCTGACGCCCAATACCCTGGACACCAATCAGGTCACGCTGATGGAGCGGGACCTCTACCCGTTAAAATATCTATGAGCGGTATCCAACGAGGTCCAGAAAGGCCTCCTCGAGGTCTCCCCTGTCTTCTATTATCTCCGCGGTGGTGGCGATCTTCAGGATCCTGCCCTTGTGGAGTATTGCAACCCTGCCGCACAGCTCCTGTGCAAGTCCCAGGATATGCGTCGAAAGCAGGATGGTTCCCCCCTTCTCAACGTATTTCAGGAGGTAGTCCTTCACCTTTCTCTGGTAGATCGGGTCCAGGTTGATGAAGGGCTCATCCAGGAGGAGCAGAGGGGGTTTGTGGATGAAGGCGCTGGTCAGCATCAGCTTCTGTCTGGTCCCCTTGGAGAGGTCCTTTGCGATCTGGTCCCTCTGGTTCTCCATGTCGAAGAATGTGAGCCACCCGTCCTTCTCCTTCGCACTCGCTTTTTTCCCCCT
This sequence comes from Thermoplasmata archaeon, assembly GCA_023145185.1. GTDB lineage: Archaea > Thermoplasmatota > Penumbrarchaeia > Penumbrarchaeales > Penumbrarchaeaceae > JAGLEG01. The sequence goes on along the minus strand of JAGLEG010000575.1, from coordinate 2,544 downwards.
GACGTCCATGACGAATTCCATGAACTCATCCGGGGTAAGGAACGACGGGGGCGTCTCCGCCTCGGGGACGATCCCCGAAAGCGTCTTGATCGCATCGCTTCTGGTGCTCGGGTTCATGCCCATTACTCGCACCCTGCCCTCATCGAGCTCAAGCGCTCCTATGAGCGATCTCATGAGTGTGGTCTTTCCCGCCCCGTTTGGTCCTATCAGGCCGAAGAGCTCCCCGGTCTTCACCTCGAGCGAGACGTCATCAAGGGCCCTGGTTCTCCCGTAGTCCTTGGTAACTGATCGGATGTCGATAGCGGGGCCGTCGTAGGATGTCAACCAAGGATCTCCCTATTTCTTCTTGCCATGGAAGAGCACGACGCCCAGAGCCAGGCCGGCGGCTATCAACGTCAGTACCGCCCCGTTCACGATATTTTTTGGGATCGACCACCCATCGTCCTTTTCGTCCGGGCGCTCCTCGATGTTGATAAGCGTTGAGACCGGCGCCGTAACGTGTCCGGGCTGGGTATCTCCCAGGCTGTCCCACGCCCTGATCTCCACCAGATGCGGCCCGGTTTCCAAATCCAGGAGGTCCACAGAGTATATCCATTGGATCTTTCCCTGCCCGGAGATGCCGGGCATCACCTCCCACTCCCCCCCGTTCAAACGTATCTCCACCTTGAGCAGTTCCTCCCTGTCGTACGCCTCTCCCCAGATGGTTGCGAACTCCTCGTTGTCTCCGTAGGTGTAATTGTACTGGGGGCCCCCTATGTTCACAACGGGCGGAGAGTCGTCCAGGTTCTCCCATCGGTAATATGCCAGCAGGAACTCGTCCCACAGGTGCTCCCTGGCGAAATCCGTCTGCTCGTATATGTCGGCGTCGTAGGTTGTCGGGAGCCGGTTCGCATCGATGAAGAGGTCCTCCTTGTTGGGGAAGTACATGGAGAGGCCGTGGGCGTTGATCGTCGGGTTGTACAGATGTTTTTCAGCCTTTATTATGGCGGAATCTATCGCATTCCTCACGTCACCGCAAAGTGAGATCAGCGGGCTGTTTATCGGGTTAACCGCCATCAACCTGACCTCCAGTTTCTCGGTGAAATCGTACACGTCGTACATGGAGTATTTTGTGAAATCATATGGGCCGATGTTAATCATATCATACGAGGTGCAGCTCTCCCTGGCACCCCATATATGGGGGCTGAACCTCCTCGCGCCGAAGGCCATCTCCTCGGAGAACCTGTCCAGCACCAGCGTGAGGTCGTTGAAGCTGGTCAGGTCGAACACCGTCATGGTGATCGCCGGAGCGTCGTCCGGGTCATCAGCGCTGTTCGAGTAGGATTCCACATACCATTTCGCTATGGACTTCCCCAGATCGGCACCATCCATCGTCGGGGTCCTGGTAAGGTCGAGAAGGAAATCCTCGTATGGCCATCCATCTCCAGGCTCGTTGTACCCGGAAGCGTCACACACCTCCACGAAATCCTTGAGCTGGTACAGTACGGCCATCTGCGCCATCAGGCAGGCGTCGAAGCCCCAGAACTCTAGTTTTTCCGCGCCCCTGTGCATGTAGATCTCCCTTGCTGCGTATCTCATCTCGGTCATATTGATGGTGTCGGCCTCATCCGATCCCGGGACCGTGTCGTCCCAGCAGATCCCGTAGAAAGCTCCGCCGTGGTCCCAAAGGACGATACCGTAGTTCTCGGCAGGGTAGTTGTCCATGGCCCATTTTGCGAAATCTATCAGGACCTCCGGGTCCCCCATGTTCACCTCTCCGAGGTCCATCAGTTCGGGTGAGTTGATGATCGACGTGTCCCCATCTTTTTCGATCCTGAACCTCTTGCACCCTTTCCAATCCCCATTGGAGGTGTCATCGTCGGACTCCTCGGTCTCCCACCGGTCCATCTGGACTATGATGTTGACCTCGTCCGTGGAGCCGACCATCTCCATCTCGTTCATATCCTCGACCCCCGCGCTCTCGAGGTTGTTATCGCTGTCCAGGTAGACCATGAACGTCCAATTGGCCAGGCCCTCCTCCTCCTTGGCGCCTTCTGTATCGAGTATTGGGAGAAGGGCCAGTGAGCCAAGGACCACGATCACCATGAAGGTTAATGCTTTTGGGTTCAAATCTTCCTGCCTCCGGTTCAGCACGTAATTAGTCTAGTGTTGTCATTTAACCTTTATGGTCATGGATGACGGTTATGTGCTGAGCGCCTCGACATTATCGTCCCATAACCTCCGAACATTTCAAATATTGGGCCCATATTCGGTCAAATAGTGTAGGAAGGTGTTCAGATGGAAGAACCGATCTGTCATATCGAGATCAGCAAGGAAGAAGAGTTCGTCGTCGCCAAGCTCCAGTCCGAGTGGGGCGGCATAAGGGAGTTCAGGTCCCTTTCCTTTGAGGGTACCCTCAAGATGTTGATAAACGAGCTTCAGGCGGAGCTCGAGCAGTCCCAGAACTCCTCCATGATGGAGTGAGGCGCGGATCTCCATTTGCCACGGCAAATCATTTATAATGAATGTATATTAGGTGGCTTTCCCGACCGGCATCTGGCCGGT
>JAGLEG010000574.1 GCA_023145185.1 Thermoplasmata archaeon | reverse complement strand
TCAACCTGACGGGAGATATCAATGAGGAGATCGTTATCGAACCGGAATATCTTATCTACTACCCGGTAGTTGATATGAACGGCACGATATACGTGGTCACAATTGAGAACGATCTGATCGCATATCATGCCAACGGAACCCTGCGCTGGACCCTTCCCCTCTCCGGAGAAATCAACTCTCCCCCCACGGTAAGGGGTGACGGGAATATATATCTCAGCGAAAAAGTTGACCTTGGAATAAACCTTCACTGCATTTACCCGAATGGCACCAAGGCTTGGACCACTGTCATTGTTTATGGTGATATTTGCCATCGGTCTGTCAGTGTGGACAGCCTGGGAAATGCTTATCTTGTTATCGAGTTCTGGGGTAAATCAGACAGGATGTACTGTGTGAACTCCTCCGGATCCATCGTGTGGTCGAAGTCACTGGAGGAGCAGATCGACAGTCCGGTATGGGTCTCAGATAACGGCACGGTCTTTATTCAGATGCGGAGTAGCCTTCATTTGATCGAAGATCCAGGTGTTCTCGTTCATGAATTACTAATGCCACCCAATCTTTCCGGCGCCGGTGGAATGGCATTCGACCATGATGGGAACATATACCTGGTCAGGGGCACCCTCTACTGCATCGGGATGGCCGACAGCTCACCACCATCTTTTATCAGCGGGAGGATCGAGGACCAGTTCGCGGATGAGGATGAGGGCCTGATAATGGACCTCTATCATCTATTCTCCGACGCGGAAGGCCTTGTATTCGAATATGAATGTGATAACCCGGATTTCAATGTCACAATTTACGATGACCTCTGCCATTTCAGGTTCCCTGCAAACTACTCCGGGATAGGAAACGCCAGGATAAAGGCCATCAGCAGCGGTGATGACGAGGAGTTCGGCACCACAGACGATACGTTCACCTGGACCAACTGGTTCAAGGTGACGGTCCTTCCCGCGAACGATCCACCACTTCTGGTGGAGATGGAATTCCCCGGAGCGGATGAAGGGGCGATGTACCATCACGATCTCCAGATCCTGGACAACGACTCGGATGTTGACTTCACAACGGTGAGGATCGAGGGGTCAGACTGGCTGTACGCGAAAGGGCACGCCCTGGAGGGCATCCCGCCCAGGAACGAC
>JAGLEG010000573.1 GCA_023145185.1 Thermoplasmata archaeon | reverse complement strand
TTGGGAGAGGCCTCACTTTGACACTAATCTGTACTCAAATGTCAAAGTTAGGCAGTATTATCAGCACAATGATTATATTCTCCATCCATCATTCAATGCGGTGAAAGGCCGCGGGTCTCCCCTCGTGGCCCGTCGATAAAAAGGGGTGAATGGATTTGTTCAAGGATACGTTAAGAGGGCTTGATAAGATATTCAGGACCGATATCAAGAGGCCCAAGGTGGTCCTGGTGACCGGACCGCCCGGCTCATTGAAATCCAGTTTCATATATTCACTGATCACCAAGTATCTCGATGGAACCGATGAGTTCGGCATGTACACGACCCTTGAGGAGACCGTGTCGTCCCACCTGACCAATATGGAGAGCCTGGGGATCAAACTCTCCATGAACATGCAGATCACCGATTTCACGGACCTGCGCCAGGAGTCCGAGGACGTTGATTATACGCTCTTCCTCGAGAGGATGATCAAGCATTACAAGAAGGTCAAAGGGGAGAAGTTCAGCGTTTTCGCACTGGACTCACTCGGCGCCCTCTACTCGTTGATGGAGGGAAACAAGGACATGAGGAAGAAGATGTATCATTTCTTCCAGGTGCTTCGCGACCTCAACCTCTACAGTTTCATCATAATGGAGAGATCCCTTGATTCGGAATCCCAACTGCTGGGAAACGAGGGCTTTCTCGCGGATGGTATAATTTTCCTGGGCTTGAAGAGAAAACAGGGAAGGCTAAGCAGGTTCATTCAGATCGAGAAGATGAGGGCGTGCAATCATTCAATGGAGATGCACGCAGTTGAGGTGGGGGAGCAGGGCATCTCCATCCTCGGGCCGATTTTCATGGATTAGAGGGAAAAGAGATGGAGGAAGAAGAGGGCACATCAGCCAGGGAGGCTTGGTTGAAGGAGCACGAGCTAGTTCAGGACGAGCTGTCCAGGATGAAGCAGGAGCTCATGGGGGGCCTCGTAGCGAAGAAGGAGGAGGAGAAGAAGAAGGAGCAGGCCCCCAGGCTGACGGGAAATGAGAACATCAAGACCCTTCTGGCTGGAAAGGGTGATTCTCTACTTTCCAGATCTCCCCCGGAGGACACGACGAAACCAAGGACGCCCCCCACCAGAAAGGCCAATGACGGTGAGATACCCAAACATCCCGAACTATCGAATTTCGTTGCAAAGGTCATGGAGAGGGAGAACACTATCAACAGAAAGGTATTCGAGAAGGGGAAGTTGGACAGGGAGAGGGAGGCCCAGATCAATAGGCCGAGGATCGCCGTACCTGATAGACCTGCCCCCTCCACGCCAAAGACCCCGCAAACTGCTCCAGATGGTATTTCACAATCTCGGGCAAACCCGGTGCCACCACTTCCCAATTCGGAGCCACCGCCACAAGGGGAGGGATCAGGGGCTCCGGCCCGATTGATGCCGGTCAGGCGCTCGTTCCCACCACCAACCGCACCGGTATCTCCTCCAGTTCAACCTCCTGTCGAGCCTCAGCTACATCCGGTGCAGGGCTCAACTCCTCCTCCCGTTCAGACCCAAGTCCACCGGTCCTTATCTGGGCCATCTCAACCGACCTCCGGTGGAGATCCAATAATTGCCAATAAGGTGGAAACCCCCGGTACTGACGCAGGCCTGGAGATATTGGAAACGCACCCTAGAGGCAAGTTTATGGTCCGCAGGGTCATCAAGAAGAGGGAGTAAAATCTTATATATATACGATATATTGTAGATAGGCGTAGCCTGCGGCTCGTTAATGTGGATTACCGCGATCAGTATGATCGGTAGATGTGGGGAAGGGTGTCGTTACTCTGATGATGCCTGACAGGACCGTTGAATCTGGTGTTTGACATGGCCGGTAAAAAGAGTAAAAAGGAACCGCCGAAAGCCCCCGTAGAGGCTGATCTTCCCACGTCCGAAGAGGTGGAAAATCGGTTCAATCTCCTGAAGAACCTTCAGGTTAAGACCGGGTCCATCAAAAAGGATATCGCCGCGTACAAGAGGTCGTTGGGATCGGGTTCGGATGATGCAGGGAATCTCTGGGAAAAGCTGGATGTCAGGCTCAATGATATTACGGTCAGGTGGGAGAAGGAGAAGGTCGCCATAACCCTGTCACTGGCCCAAAAAGGCATGGAGATATGTGGGGAAAAGAAGATCTCGAACAAGTTCCTGTCAAAGGAGATCGGGAAACTGGAGGGAAAACTGGAGAAGGGCGAGTTGGAGAGTGTGGAGGCGATCTCATCCAGGATCAGGGGCAGGCTTGAGAAAGACCTCAAGGGAATGAACGATGTTATATTGATGGAAGCGTGGAATGGCTTCGAAAAAGGAGTTGAATCCTTCAAGGTGGTGGCGGAATCTCCGGCACAGCTGAAGGATGCAAGGAAGTACTACAAGAAGGCCTGGACCTACGCAAAGAAAGGTGATATCGATAATCTACTCGTCTATGCAAACCTGCTGTACACCAAGGTCACCTCCGAACTTTCCGATGATGTCGTTCAGGATCGGTTCAAGGTTCTGAAGGAGGATATGGGAAAGCTGATGGAGATCATAAAGGAGTTCAAGCAGTACGGCCTGGACGCCGATGATTTTGAGAGGGAGCTGATGAGCCTGGAGATCTCATTCGATCCCAAGAAATACAAGGAGATCAAAAAAACCGTGGCCAAGGTGGACAGGTCGGTCTCCAGGTTCGAGACGGAATATATCAGGAGAAAGGGGAATATCAACCTCATCAACGTCCAGGACATGATCCAACGATACGGTGATATGATGGACCTGTCTGACCTGGAGGAGAGGGTCGGGAGGATCGAAGAGGAGAAGACCCTGATCTCACCCAAGAAACTCCTGGAGGACAGCGACATGCTCTTCTCCCAGGGTCAGGCCCTCGTATATGAGAATTTCAGGGGCGGGATCGAGGACCGCATGGGCTCGCTTGAAGGTGCCGTTGCGGGCTCTGTGATCGCAGATAGGCAGGAGGGTGCCCAGATCAAGGACCTGATCCAGATGTCCAGGGATTCCCTTGATGGCAGCGAGATCTCCGAGGCGATGGAGTACCTGGACCTGGCCGAGGAGATGTTCCAGCAGAGGGAGATGGAAACGAGGCTTGTTACGGTCAAGGATGGTTACGGTTCCCTCCTGTCCCAGTATGGGAGCCTGCTCAACGAGGACCTTGAGATGGTGGAGATCAAGGAGATGATCCTCGAGGCCGAGGATATGTTCCTGATGGAGGAGATGCCACCTGATGAGATCGAGGTGATCGTTGAAAGGTCCAAGGATATGCTCGGGGAGAGGATGGTGGAGGTCAGAAAGAGAGGCATGGAAAAAGAGCGGACGGATATACTGGAGATCATCGACACGATCGGCCTGAGCAAATCCAAGGAGTTGGAATATGTCGACCGACTGGATCACCTGGAGGCGGATATCGGCAAGATCGACGATGACAGCTTCAACAGTGAGCTCAGTGACATCAGGTCAGACCTTGAGAGGGAGTCTTCACAGTACTTCAGGGACCACTATGACGAGTGGTACGGCGATATCCGGACCTCGATCGAGGGCCTCATGTCAAAGGGGGTCGAGGCCAACTCACTGTACGACCAGCTGAATACCGCGGGAAAGAGATACAGGGACAAGGACTACGTGGGCTCGGGAGAGACGCTGAGAGGCATAAGGGAGAACATATCCAATCTGGATGGTGAAGTTGAACTGGGTAGGATCGAGAGCCTGATCAACTCCGCAGAGTTCATGTTCGATGAGGCCAAGAGGGCTGGAGTTCCGGTGGATGATGAGAGGGAATCCCTGATCAGTGCCAAGAAGATGCTCTCCTCGGGGGACCTTGCTCCAGCAGCAAGATTGGCGACCAAGGTTGAGACCCAGGTGAAGGAGAGGTGGATGGAGAAAAGAAGGGACATCCTGAAGGACGAGATAGAGGGGTTGAAGGACTACGTGGAGGAGTCCCTGGAATTTGGTCTGGACATCACCGAGGCGAACTCCCTGATATCGGAGGCGGAGGTCCTCTTCAAGGAGGATAGGTTCGATGAGGTGGATCAGGTTGTCGGGAAGGCCCGCGATTCGGTGGCGGGGAACCGAAATTCATACTTCAGCGAATCTTCCATGAACGGGATAACCCAGCTCAAGGAGGAGATCCTTGAGGTGAAGGAGATCGGCCTTGATTCAATGGAGCTGGAGACACTTCTCATAGAGGCGGAGAGGTCCTTCATGGGCGAGGATTACGAGAAAGCGTATTCACTTACCCTTGATATCCGCGAGAAACTGGGCCAGTCAAAGGAGGTTTTCCTCAAGGAGATGGTCCCCTCGGAGATGCAGAAGGTCCTTCAAACGATGAACCATCTGGAGGCTACCGGCATAGATACGGAGCCGATCAAGATGTACATGGACTATGCCTCCCAGATGGAATCCAATGGTGATCTCTCCGGAGCTTTCTCGAACCTTCAGAAGGCCACCGATGTGTCGGACGAACTGTTCAAGAGCCACGTCTCTCTCACGATCCCGGACACGCTTGTTGATGTGAAGAAGGAGATAGATGAGGCCATTGGCGAGGGAATTGAGCTGTTCGAGGTCAAGGAGTTGCTCAACGAGGCAGAGGATTCGTTCAGCAGACAGGAATATGACGACGCACTTGATTTCGTTAACCAGGCACAGGATGAGGTCAAGGTTAGAAAGGAGAACCACTTCAAGGAACAGTACAGTACGAGGATACAGGATGTCGAGACCCTGCTGAAGGATGCAGACGACCTGAATATCGAGGTGGGCCTTACAGACGACAACATCAACATGGCCAGGGATGCCTTCGAGAGGGGGGATTTCAAGGATTCCTTCACGCTTCTGGACAACGTTTACAAATTCCTCGACAGGTCGAAACAGGACCGGGAATCGATGAGAAGGCGTGAGGTGGCCAATTCCTATCACGAGGAGGTCAGGTCCCTCCTGGAGATATCAAAGGCAGAGAACCTCGACATCTCGAACGAACTTGGGATATTCTCCATGGCTGAGGAGCTGATGTTAAAGGGAGAATACGATCAGGCCGAGCACCTGCTTGAGGGGATCAAGAAGGATATCAACGATAAACGGCTGTCGATGCGGATGGGGCTGATGGAGAGTTCGGTCCAGACGACGGAGATCCTTCTGAACAACATGAAGGATATGGGGTTGGATACCACAAGGGAGAGGGAGCTTATCCAACAGTTCAGACAGGCGCTGAGCGAGGGCGATCTGGAGAGGTGCGATCAGATCAACAGCGACCTGGAACAGTCAATGCTGAAGAATCAGACCCCTTACCTGATAAGCAAGGTAGAGAAGGCCATATCGGCCCTTAAGGTCAGGGCGATGGAGGCACATACGATCGGGATAGACACCTCCAATGTGATGAATATGCTGAACAGGGCCTCGGAGAGGTACGATACGGGGGACCTTGACGGAGCCAAGGATATTTCAGATAACGCCGGCAATATACTCGACGATACCATAAACGCCCACACCCACAGCGAATACCTCACCAAGAGGACCACCCTGAACGAACTGATAGAGCAGATGGAGCCTATTGGCATATCCACCGAAGAGGAGAGGATGGTCCTCGAGCAGACAGAGGGTCTGATGGAGCAGGGAAATCTTGACGATGCCACATCGTGGATAGAGATCGCAATAACGGGTGCCGAGGCCAAGCTCAACTCCTACAACAAGATGACCGTCGAGGGATATGTTCCCAGGATCAAGGAGTACCTTGACAGCTTCCTGGACAGCGACGTGGATATCACCTCCCTCGAGAAGATGTACAAGGAGGGGATGGAGGCATACGATGCAGATGATGATGCCAGGGCCATATCCACATTCAGTTCGATCCTTGACCTGGGAGAGGATCTCCGCAGGGTCCAGGAAAAGAAAGGGCTCAAGGGGGAGTTCAAGTTCCTCAGGGTCAGGAGAAAGGAGCTCAAAGAGATCGGCATGAAGTCCTCCAAGAAGCTGGTGACATCCCTCAAGAAGTTGAAGAAGATGATCTCTGATGATTCCAGCGACCCCGGAGAGATACGGGAACTTATTGAAGAGTCCTCCCTCAGGATCATCGATGAGAGCAAAGCCCTGATGGAAACCCTTGCAAGGAAGCATATCGCAGGGGCTTCAAGAGGGGTAAAGGAGCTCAAGAAAAATGGGGTGGGGGATGAGGGCATAAACCTGATCCTGAAGGAGGCTGGGACCCTCTTCAGGACTAACGACTTCGACAGGGCGGATAGGGCCGCACTCACCGCAATGGATATGATCTCGGACCTCGACAAGGTGGAGGACATGGAGGCGTTGGGGAAGGAGCTCTCCACGACAAGGAACATGATCAATAAACTGAAGGCAATGGGGTCTGACGTCACACATGCTGAATCCCTGTTCTCAAAGGCACAGCTGGCACTGGAAAGTGGAAAGCTGGAGCCCGCAAGTAAGCTGCTAAATGCGATCCGCGAGTCCATCAAAGACGTCGTGAGGAGAAATCTCAGGGAGTCCTGCAGGGAGATCATGGAGTTCACAGAGGCTATGATCAAGTACCTGCTGGAGAACTTTTCCGGGATCAGCCAGAAGCTGGAGCCGGCCAACCTCAAGCTCGATCAGGCGAGGGAGAGCTTTCATCAGAAGAGATACAAGAGTGCCCAGAAACTTGCCAAGGAGGCACAGAGTGCTGTGGAGGAATTGGATATTCAGAACATCCAGCAGTTCCTCTACGTCTTCCGATCCATGCAGGGCGAGGAGGCGGTTCGCGACCTGACCTTGAGGATGCGGGACCTTAGAAAGAAGGGGATCGACACCTCCAAGGCCGAGCTTTCCATAAACATGGCTAAAGAGCGCTTCTCCAACGACCAGTTCGACGAGGGCAGGGAGGTGGTCACGTTATCCAGGATAGTCCTTGCGGACCTGGATCAGCAATCCCTTCACGACAAGGCCTTTGATGAGCTCAATAGCGCCCATGTTCAGATCCTGGCAGCCAAGAAAAAGGGCAATGACGTTTCAGAGGCCAATACGTTCTACACAAGGGCGAAAGAGGCGTTTGCCCTGAGGGAATACAAGAAGTCGCTTCTCTTCTCGAGGAAGGTCGGCTATCTGGTGAAGAAGGGCAAGTGATCATTCCCCGTTCACATCGCCGTTGGGGAGGTCCCTGGTCCAGTTGTACGCGCTTTTGGCCTTGGTTGAATTTGGATTGTCCTGCTTCAAGGTGGAGAAGATCCGAATGGCATCCTCTCTATTCCCCGCAAGGAATTGGAGGCATCCTTTTCTGTGCAGGGATTCGAAATCGGCAGGGACCAGTTTGAGGACCTTCCCGTTCATGTCGATGGCCTCCTCGATCATGTTTAGGTCTATCAGGTACTTTGCCGCATCTCCGATCAGCTTTACATCGGTGGGGCGGCCCTCCAGTTTTTTCAATATGGTAGGGAGCCCGGATCCCGCCTTATCAACTCTCCTTCCAGCTTTTGACAGGGCCTTTTTCACCTCATCAACAACGTCGTCCCTTGGCCCGTAGAACAGGGCCCGTTCGAAGTATTTCACGGCGAGGGTATTGTCCCCAAGGACCGAGTGAAGGTCTCCATGCAGGGTCCATTTCCGGGCCCTTCTCTGGTCTATCATCGACTTGTAGTGATCGGCCGTCTCCATCTCGTCCCTGGACTCATGCAGGCTAATGAGCCTGTCGTATATCTCATCGCTGTCCAACGGCCTCATGTAGTAAGAGACCGCCTCACTCTCCTTTTCAGCTATCAGCCCAAGAGCCCTGCTGACTGCCTCGCAGTCCTCCTTTCCAACTTCCCCCTCCTCTATCTGTCCCAGCTGGAGGTTGATGATCTCTATCGTCCTTTTCATGCTGTCGGACGGATCAAGTAGTTGAAGTTCCTCATGGGGTCCTGGCATTACGTCTCTCCGCGGGGAGAGCAATAAGGATGGTTTAGTAGTTCCTCTTTTGGGTGAAATGGATCCCCATTCGGGCGGACGATAACAGGGATTAATATCGGACGTATCCCATTGGGGGACGATGAGAGCAGAAATGTATGCCTCCAAGGAAGATATTACGCAAAAGGCGGAGGGATGGGTGTCATCCCTTCAGAGCAGGAGGATATGGCCGGGAAAACCCAGAAAAGCTGCCCTCCTTGTACTTGATATGCAGAAGCTCTTCCTCGAGGAAGGCCGCGCCTTCCTTCCCTCCGGCCGATCGA
>JAGLEG010000572.1 GCA_023145185.1 Thermoplasmata archaeon | reverse complement strand
ACCTCCGGGGAGGCATCGGTACTGGGCCATACACTTGGTTCAAAGGATTCCGGCCTGGACATCAGGAGGAGGATCGGGTACATGCCCGAATCCGACTGCCTTATTCCACACATGACCGCCGTGGGATTCGTCAAGTACATGGGTGAGATCTCCGGGCTTCCACCCATGGTCGCCATGCAGAGAGCACACGAGGTGCTCCATTACGTGGGCATCGGCGACGAGCGGTACAGGAAGCTGAAGACCTACTCGACAGGGATGAAGCAGAAGGTGAAGCTGGCACAGGCGATCGTTCACGATCCCGAACTTGTCATGCTTGACGAGCCAACGAACGGCATGGACCCCACGGGAAGAAAGGAGATGCTGGACCTTATCCTGGATGTCTCCAGGAACCACGGCAAGAGCATCATCTTCTCCTCACATCTGCTTCCGGATGTGGAGTACCTCTGCGATCACGTGGTCATCATCGATCAGGGGAAGCTTATCACCCAGGGAGACATGAAGGACCTCATAGGATCGATCGATATCATGGAGGTCCGGATCAAGGGAGACGAGGCGAAATTTGCCTCCATTCTGGGTAATATGGGGCTGAATTTCGAGAAGAAGGGGCCCTTTTTTGTTTTGAAGAGCGAAGATGGCATCCTCAACGACATATACGGAGAGATCAGGGGAAAGGATATCCAGATCAGGCATGCCTCCCGCTCAAAGAGGACCCTGGAGGACATCTTCATCAAGAACGTCGGGGACCACAGGGGAGGTGCTGTGTGATGGCCCTCAGCACTCACGATTACCGGCCTTACAAAGGCAGCTACAAGGGGTTGGGCTATCGAACGTTCAGAATGTTCAGGTCCAACTTCATCTCCACGATCAAGAACCCGGCGGTCATCGTCGTCATGTCTATCTCCTTCCTCTTCGCCTTCTTCTACCTGATGGGATTGGGGCTCGGGGGCACCACATTGAGCAGCTCACCCGAAGATGACTTCCTCGGGCAGGCCGATGTCAGGCTCAAGGTGACCCCCGTTGATGATGGGCCACTGATGCGTGAGGTCCAATTGGGCGACCAAATATCCTTCGAGTTCAGGGTCAGGAACACCGGAAAGGAGACCGGAAACGTCCTCACGTACGGAGAGGCCCCCAATGACCGATGGTCCGTATCCACGACCATATTGAACGGTGATGCGGTCCTGAGGCCGGGAGAGGAGATCGACGTGAGGATGGATATCTCCATACCTCATCACATCGGGGATTTCACGTATATCGAGGAGATGGATCAATGGGACGGAGGGGGGAAGGAACCTTATGATGACGGCACCGGAGCAGATAGATCGGGTGACTCGACAACCTACATTGACATCTATCCCCAGAACAGGGGAATCAGCCATACCTTTGACCTCTTCAACGTCACCAGGGACGTCATGTTCTACGCCGGTTTCGTCGATGATTACATGAAGAATGACATCTCAATGGACCCCTCATCGGAACACTTCAACCCTTACTGGCTGGCAAACGACATCAGGACGGGGTCCATCACCACGCTTATCAGCCTTGAAAAGTCCGAATACCTCTCCATTCTCGAGGTGGAGAACGTCACGGTGTTCGATCCTGGGTCGGGGTCATTTTCCCTCGAAATTGGCTCAAATGGGAAAGATGTTGAGCGGTCGATCAAGGGCGGAGGATCGGCTGAATTCCCCCTCACGGTCGAGAACACAGGAGATATGGATATCCTGATCGTGCTGGACTGCTACGTGACCATGTACAGTGACCGCGACTGGGAATGCACGGTATTGGACCTTCCCGTGGACCCTTTCATGGGTAAACCCTACATCCAACTTGGGGCCGGGGAGAAGAGGGACCTGACGCTGAAGGTGAGGTCCAGCAATCACTCCATTGAGCGCTCCTTCAATATCATCGTGGTGGGGACGGAGATCGGGAACGGATCATACCATCACTCCTCCATCTCCAACGGGATCGTCACGGTTAACGAGGCGAGGACAACTGACAGCACCAACAAGGAGATCTTCAATATGACCTGGGGCAGCTACGAGAGGTACTTCTGGATCATATTCCTGGCCTCCGTGGCCGGTGCGGGCCTCATATCCAACGACATCAGGTACAACTCCATCAGCCTCTACCTCTCAAGGCCCATAACGAAAGTACATTACGTGCTGAGCAAATTCGTCTCGCTCTTTACCGTCCTGTCGCTGATCACGGTCATTCCAGCAGTACTGTTCTTCACCGCCGGGATGGCTTTCGGCTCCGCAAAATTTTCCTTTGTCCTTGAACACCTGTGGATACTGGGGGCCCTCTTTCTCTCCTACTTCTTCGCCCTTACGGTCTTTACATCCATCTGTCTGGCGTTATCCTCGTTGATGAAGAGGGGAATATATGCGGGAGCCGCGATCTTCTCCATATTCGCGTTCTCCTCCACGATCAGTTGGGTCCTTCACGGCCTTTTCAAGAAGGATTACCTCAAACTGATCTCCATACACGACAACTTCGTGGTCATATTCAAGGTGCTGTTCGACATCGATTTCAATGCCAGGGCCTATGGATATGATTGGTACTCTCCAGCTGCCGTTCTGCTTTGTCTAACGCTGGCCTCCTGGGCCATCATCATCTACCGTATGAAAAAAGTGGAGGGCGCCTGATGAAGGATAGTATCATCGAGGTCAAGAACGTCTCCAAATTCTACGGCAGCGTTCTGGGATTGAACGAGATAACCGTTGACTTCGGGAAGGGGATCACCGGGATCCTGGGCCCAAATGGGGCGGGCAAATCGACGCTGATCAAGGCCATAATGGGGCAGATAAAGCCGAACATGGGCAAGATCACCGTAATGGGAGAGAGGGTCTGGGACAACCCCAAACTGAACCAGATCATGGGATACTGTCCCGAACAGGAGGCGTTCTACGACCGCATGACCGGATCGGAGTTCGTGACCTACTGCGCCAGGCTCAACGGCCATTCCAGAAACAAGGCGGGGGAGATGGCCAGGAAGGTCATTGAGACAGTTGACCTCACAAAGGACATGAACCGGGCCGTCACCGGTTACTCAAAAGGCATGAAACAGCGCATCAAGATAGCACAGAGCCTCGTTCACGACCCAGAGATCCTGGTTATGGATGAACCCCTTGCTGGAACCGATCCTGTGGGGCGGATCCAGATAATGGAACTGCTGTTCAAGTTGAGGGACCAGGGAAAGCACATACTGGTCTCATCCCACGTCCTCCACGAGGTGGAGAGGATGACGGAGAACATTGTCCTTATCAACAAGGGAAAACTCCTTGCCCAGGGCAACCTCCACAAGATAAGGGATTCCATGGACAAGTTCCCATTGACGGTAAAGATCACATGTGAAAAGAGGCGTGAACTGGCCTCTATCCTCTCCAAAATGGAAAATATCATCTCCCTCTCCTACGCCGGTGGCCAGAACGTGCTGTTGGTTCGAACGGGTGATCCCAACTTGTTCTACGACGGGTTCCAGGAGATAATCCTGGATGAGGGCATAAGGATCGATTCCATAGACTCTCCCGATGATAACCTGGATGCGATATTCAAATATCTGGTAGATTGACATGAAGAAAAAAGAGTACAGCTACGTGGACGGGATGTCCAACAGGGCGTCCGCCGTTATCGAATTCACCGTCAGGAGGATCCTGTGGTCCAGGTCTACAATCCTGGCGATGCTGATATTGCTTCTCCCCACCTTCATCGCACTCTACATGGTGTACGATACACCTGACGATGTACGATGGCTGGAGGGGTTT
>JAGLEG010000571.1 GCA_023145185.1 Thermoplasmata archaeon | reverse complement strand
ACTGCATGCCCTCCTTCGCATCATCCTCCTCGATGATGGCGGTGTACCGTTCCCCGTCCCAGGTCATCGGGAAGGACTCCTTGTTCCCCTCCTCGTCTTCAACGACCAGGAACACCTCCTGCCCCTCGTCTCCCTGTGCGGTCACAGTCCAGCCATCCTCGGCCGCCTCGATCTTCACGTCGGTGACCTCCCAGATCTCTGCAGGCTCCACCACTACCTTGATCACACCCGTGACGGTGAACTCACCGTCGATCAGCGTTATTATGAGCGTGTCCCCAGCCCCGTTGTATTCCTCCGGGTACTCCAGGACCAGTGTGAATCCATCGAAGCTTGCGAACTGAGAGCCCTCCACCTCCAGAGTGTGCCCCTCAAGACCGTCCACGTCCGTGATGAACTCGGTCAGGTTTACCTCCTTGACCGCCCCGGCCTTCGCTGTGACGTTCATGTTCTCAGGAAGCTCCAAGTGGGGATAATCGTTACTGGGCAGAATGATGAACTTGACGTAGACCGACCAGTTCACCAGGCCGTCGTGGACCAGGATGAGGATCACGTCCTGTCCGTTCTGGTCCGCTTGTGGGTTGTAGGTGAAATTGTATGGAACCAATCCCGTTACAGTCTTGTTTGTCCCGTTTGTATTTGCTATCCATGAATATTCCTCTACGGACAGGGTTCCAAGTTCGACGCCGTCGACCTCGGGATGGGGCATGTAAGTCAGTTCATCACCATCGATATCCGCGGCATCAATGGTGAAGAAGGTGTTCATGTCCTCCGAGATCTCTATCCTGTAGACCTCGACCTCTTTACCAGCTACAACCTCCACAGAGCTCAGCAGTACGGTGCCGTCCCTCAGCTTAACGGTGCCTGTTGGAGCATCATTCACAGGCGTAACGTTCACCTTCAATATCGGGTTGATCCAATCGACCCCATCTGAGAGGTTCAGCTCGATCTCAAAGATCCCATTCCAGTCGGTCTCTGGAATTATGGTCAGGTTGACCCTCTCCATATCCCAGGAGAGGGCCGCATGCTGGACGGCAGAGGAGTTCCAAAAGAACGTGTCCCCGTCCACATCCTCACCATAGCCGGAGAGGTTGATCCAGACAGGAGTATCCTCCTCCGTTACCAGCACGGGTAGGTCCATGATCAAATCCGGAGCATCATTTATGGGAAGGACCGTGATGGTAATGTTCTCGAATGATGTGCCATCTCCCTC
>JAGLEG010000570.1 GCA_023145185.1 Thermoplasmata archaeon | reverse complement strand
TGTGGCGAAACTCCATACATAAAATTGATCACCCAGCTTTACGGAAACAGGATGATGATCGCAAACGCGACTGGATGTTCATCAATATATGGTGGATCAGCTCCGGCCGTTCCATGGACAACTGACGTGAATGGGCACGGACCATCCTGGGCGAACTCCCTGTTCGAGGATAATGCAGAATACGGATTCGGAATGAACCTGGCAATGACCCAGAGAAGGCTCGGACTCGTGGATAAGGTGAATAAAGCTCTTGAGGGAGATCTGGATGAAGATCTCAAGGTGTTGTTCAATGAATGGCTTGAGAACTTAAATATGGGAGATGGATCAAAGGCTTCTTCTATGAAGATCCAGGGGAAACTGGAGGGTATGAATAGAAGTGGCATACTTGATGAGATCTGGGAGTCAAGGGATCTATTGACCAAACCGTCTGTGTGGATATTCGGCGGAGATGGATGGGCATACGATATCGGTTACGGAGGATTGGATCACGTTATGGCTATGGGCCACGATGTCAATATCCTTGTAATGGACACAGAAGTTTACTCGAATACGGGAGGACAGTCATCAAAGGCTACCCCTATTGGTTCTGTTGCAAAGTTCGCAGCTTCAGGTAAGAAGACCGCAAAGAAGGACCTTGGAATGATGGCGATGAACTACGGCAATGTATACGTAGCGTCCGTTGCAATGGGTGCAAACAAGGCCCAGTATCTTAAGGCCGTTAAAGAGGCTGAAAACTATCCAGGTCCATCGTTGATAATTGCATATTCTCCATGCATAAACCACGGTCTGAAGAGGGGTATGGGAAAGACCCAGGAAGAGGAGAAGAGGGCGGTTGAGTCAGGATACTGGTTCTTGTACAGATATGACCCAAGGCTGAAGGAACAGGGGAAGAACCCGTTCCAGCTGGATTCTAAAGAGCCAACAGGGGATCTGAAGGAATTTCTGATGGGAGAGGTGAGATATCATACACTGACATTATCTTTCCCCGAGGAAGCAGAGAAACTTCATAATTCTCTTGCAGAAAACAGAAAGGAAAAATTCCAGACATACAAAAGGATCTCACAACAGTGAAATACATTGGTTATTTTGATAGGGGGCCCTTTTGGTCCCCTTTTTTAATATAATTTATTAAAAAAGAAAATGGGCCCGCCCTGTATTACATGGTAAAACTGACAACATTAAACGATGACATTTAGGGTGTCAGACCTTGTGAAAATCAGCTCATTAAAGTATAAATGGTGATTTTCACGGTCCGGGCTGGCCCATTGATGATAATTTTCATTCAAATTAGAAAAGAGTTTGGTGAATTCTAATCCATAGAGGATAAAGTAATTGATCGAAATGGAATTCAAGCATTTATTCTTTGATTAACAATGAAGGATTAATTATAATACAACATACAATGATATCACTGAAAAACAAGCCTCTTTAAAACTGGTGAAAAAAGATGAAAACGAAATTACCAAGGGAATTCTGGGCGGTAAATGCCTCCAACCTTTTTGAAAGAGGAGCATACTACGGAATGCTGGCTGTTTTCTCCTATCATCTCGTTTACAATGTCGGGATCGAGAGCTGGATGGTCGGCATCCTCACCGGTTTATCAATGGGATTGATCAATTTCCTGCCGCTTATCTCCACTGCCATCGCCAGCAAATACGGATTCAAGAGGATCCTTCTAATCTCTTATATCACCTTGGCTGTTGGATACATAACTCTGGGTTTCGGATACAACCTCATATTGATATTCATAGCTGTGATCATAATGGGCCTGGGATCGGGTTTCGAAAAGGCTCTCATAGCTGCATCGATCTCACATTCTTCAGATGAGAAAAACCGGGATTATGCATTCAATGTCTATTACTGGGTAATCAATTTTGGAGCATTTTTCATACCTTTGAGCATCACTTTTCTGTTCGCTCCCGAGAATTATGGTAACGTATTCTTCCTTATGGGGTTCTTCGTTCTTTCAAGTTTCATGATCATTCTCCTTTCATACAGAAATCCTGTAAAACCCGACAGAACGATACCTGTGATGGATGCGGTGAAGAACCTCAAGGTTATTTTCAAGGATAGAAAATTTCTTCTTGTTTTGCTCATCTTTTCCGGCTGCTGGTTCATGCTCTACACCCGTAAACCGTTCACACCTTTATTTATGATCGATTTTGATATACTTCCAGTCTGGTTTATTCCTATACTCGCCGCCCTGAATCCAGGGACAATTATCCTGTTGGGCCAGGTATGGGCCTATTTCATTAGAGATCATGAGATCGATTCCTTGAAGCTGCTGATAGTTGGAGTTTTAATAATATCCGCAGGTATCTTCATGGTAGGTATAACACTGAATCCGGTCTTGTTCATTGCTGGCATCATAGTCCTATCAATTGGTGAGATGGTTTCATATCCAGCTTTTCTCAGCTATGTATCGAAGATATCTCCCAAAGAAGAACGTTCTATTTACATGGGATATTCCTTCATACCATTGGCGATCGCTGGGATTACAGCACCCATAGCTGGTGGATTTCTATATTACCAGATAGCAGAAAAAATGGGAATGGGAAGACTTTTCTGGGCGATCATCGCATGCATTGGGTTGTTGGCAGCGTCTGCCTTCATACATTTTGACAGGCGATTCAATAAAAAGGAAAGAAGATCCAAGGTACCTGCGAGTGCTCCGATGTTGCTCATTCCGGTGATCATCATTTTCGCTTTTGCCCTCGGACCGGACCCGTTCTATCGAGGATCTCTGACCGGGGAAGATGAATTAGATGGAGAAAACTGGATATTTAACAACCAAACCGAAATCTTCGGTGGGGATTTGAATGAATTTCAATCTACAAATCACTTGATATCATCTCAAGATATGAGTATTGAATCTATCGCTTTGAAACTTGTTTGGTCAGATGAAGATGATATCAGACTATTAAGAAGGTATGAGAACAGTGGAGATTCTTTTTCGGCCAAGATCATAGTGGAAAACAGTACAGTGGATCAGAAAGAGTATACAAATGTTCATGGTGATCCGGGTACAATAGAGTTAGAATATCGTCCCACCAACATGATCTATGAAGTAGTAATTGAGATTACCCTGATGGAATGTGGAGATCTACATGCGGTTATTGGTAGTGAGTTCCTAACTATCGAGGATACTTCAAATTCATATCAACTTGAGGTCTCCGTATCTTACAGGGATCTGGAAACTCGGCTATGAATAGAAAACGACAATTATTGATATGCTCATATAGACCCGCCCGGATTCGATGCAGCATCAATCCTTTAAGGATTGTGCGCACATGATAATCCTTGGATACGGATTCCTCGGATTCCCATGACCAAGGTTCGAATCCTAAAGGCGGGGCATCCATTTCAATAATTATATCAAATTGACGGAAATGGATGGTGGGCCCGCCCGGATATCTTACTAAAGGTGAAGAGAGATACTGAAAGACTCCTTTAGTAACATCGATGCAGAGATATGGCTAACTACGTGTGGGCCCATTTTCTACAAATGTATTCCAATTAAAAAAGAAAATGGGCCCGCCCGGATTCGAACCGGGGACCTCCGCCGTGTGAAGGCGACGTCATAACCAGCTAGACCACAGGCCCAAACCTTGGGAAACTGCTGAAGTATAATAGAGATATAAACCTTGCTGAGATAGAACACCAGGATTTTGTACAGGGGCAACATATTATAGATAGTTCGTGATATTATCCCCAAGAACATTGGAAGGAGGGGCATCATGCCAGATATAAGAAAAATAATTACAACAGATCAGGGTTGGATAAAGAAGATCCAATCTTCGCTTCCAGGTTACAAAAAATACAGGAACTGCGAAGATCTCAGGTCAGCTGATAGCCTGTTGAGACAGGAACTATCCTCAGAATTGGAGGGAGTGGAGAAACAGATCAAAGAGAGCAGGAACCATTTATCGAGGTCTATGGAGATGGATTTGCTCAATATCATTGGTGAATTGGTCAATATCTCACATAGGGTGACGGAAAAAGTAAGACACGCACAACAGGGATATTCTCCATGGATATCAGCTGACGTCAGGATAGAAGAGGACGAATTGAATAGACTCTATGAATATGATCTAACTCTATTCGAAGAGATCGACAAATTACAAAATGAGTCGGATGGATTGGTTGGGTCTTGCAGGTCTGAAGCACCGGATAGGAAGGATAAGATAGCCAGTATGAAGGAATCCATAATAACATTTGAGAATATATTCGACGATCGGATCAGAAAGATAACAGAGGTCGCACAGAAATGATGAGGTGATTGGAATGGGATTGATAGATAAGCTAAAAGGTGATAATCCAAGCGTGGTGGGAGGATCCACCTACAAGTGGGAGAATAAAGGCGGGGATGTTATCTACAAGATACCAAAGAACATGGTATGGAATGACAATGTAGTGGTAAGAGAGGATGAATACGCGATATTCTTCAGGGATGGAAAGGCCCTGAAAGTTTTCGATAGGCCAGGAAGGTTCGCACTTACAACCCAGAACATTGCAACTTGGGGAATTGCGGATAAATTCGAGAAACTGACAGGAATAAGGCAGATCGGTGAGATATATTACCTTCAGAAAAGGGAGTTGAGGGGGAAGTTTGGAACAAAGGAACCAATTACGTTCAGGGATGTGGATTTCGGGATGGTAAGGGTGAGGGTGTTCGGCCAGTATGCATACAAGATCACAGATCCTCTTCTTTTCATAACCCAGTTCATAGGCACCGAGAATCTAGGCACGAATGCCCAGATAATTGATTGGTTCAGAGACCAGATCGTGATGTCATTGAATGACATACTGGG
Source organism: Thermoplasmata archaeon (assembly GCA_023145185.1). Lineage (GTDB taxonomy): Archaea > Thermoplasmatota > Penumbrarchaeia > Penumbrarchaeales > Penumbrarchaeaceae > JAGLEG01. The sequence continues at coordinate 945 of JAGLEG010000570.1, read as the reverse complement.
AGAGCTGAAAAGAGACAAGAACATGGGGATAATCGACGTAGCGGCATATCTGGAAGAGATCGAACAGATCGTACTTTCCAGGATAGAGGATGATACGAGTAGATATGGAGTGGAGATAACAAAGATAACTGGTCTAAATTTCAACCTTCCAGAGAAGATACAGGAGGCAGTTGATAAGCGTGGTGAGCTTCAGGCCCTTGGTGTAAACTACATGCAGTACCAGGCTGGACAGGCAATGGTTAAGGCCGCGGAGAATGAGGGGGCTGGAGGGAATCTAGCAAGTATGGGAGTTGGACTTGGAGCCGGGCTTGGAATGGGGACGGGTATGACGGGTGCAGTACAGGCCGGCATGAATCCTCAAGATCAAAATCCCTGGGAGGGAAACGCACAACAGAAGGAACGGGAGGGAAAAAAGTGTCCCAAATGTGGAGGCAACGTGGCTGAAGGGGCCAAGTTCTGCAACGCCTGTGGATATAAACTCATTGATGAGGTAGTTTGTATAAAATGCTCCGCTTCTATACCCATTGGATCCAAGTTCTGCGGTAAATGCGGACAGAAACAGACCATTGAATGCTCTAAATGCGGCAAAGAGCTTACATTAGGAACAAAGTTCTGTTCGGGCTGTGGAATATCACTGGATTAGTTCACTTCCCGAAAAATGCCCTCTTTAGATCTGATAGAAAGCCCCCGACGGACTCATCGTGTGGGGGTATATCGCCTCTGATGACCTCACCCTTGGATCCATCCAGGAGGATCTGATAATCTGTTCCATTGTAGATGTAATCTATTCTCCAGACAGGAGCGTGGACGAACTCGATATCCTCGATCTCGAAATTGTGCTGGATCTCAGTGATCCTATTCAACTGATCGGATATAAGGAATTTCTGGTGGTCCATTAACTCAACCTTTGCAAGGTCAACAGCATCCTTTTCATCAAATTCTGCG